>CAZEZA010000010.1:0-9408 GCA_964516415.1 Candidatus Woesearchaeota archaeon
TGCCAAAATTCTGGATTTTTCTTTTCCACTGGAATTTATAATTTCATCAAGATCTATTCCAATTATGATATTTTTCTTTTTTGCAATTTTTGCAAGAACATGATTAAATCCAGAATTTCTTTGTTTTTGAAAATCTTTTCTTTCTGTTTGATTAATCAATAAAATTTGAATTGGAATTTTTTCCATAACTTTTCTGTTTAATTCGTCATTATTTGAAGAAAAAATAATTATTTTATCTGAGTTTTCTTTTATTTTTTTCCGTGCTTTATCAAAATTATTTTCTTGTATTAAAATTTGGTTTTTCATTATTCTTGAATTTTTGTTCCTTTAAATTTTTTATTATGCAAAAGATTATCAAGTTCTTTCATGTTTTCTCCAATAATATAAGTAGGAATTTTATTTTCCATTATTATTTTTGATGCTGTTTGATCAAGAACAAAATGCTGTCCTGGTTTGAATTTCATTTTGTTTGCCATATCATCAAATTCTTTCCATGAAATTTCTTTAATGAATTTTGCATTTTTATATTTCGCTGGATTTTTATCATACAATCCTTTCACATTTGTTAAATTTATGAAAATCGTTTTGAAGTATTTAGCGATTCCTGCTGATGTTGAGTCAGAAGTTTGATTTGGTTTATATTCTAATGCCCCGCAAAAAACAATATCTTGTTTTTTAATATATTTTTTAAGAACTTTCATCGTATGAGGAATTCCATGTTCAGGATTTATCTTAAAAAAATAATTCATAAAACGAGCATTCATTCTTGTTGCAGAAATTCCAGAGAAACTTTGAAGTTTTTCATTTATTTTGGATTCTTTTAATGCAGAAATATATTTTCTTGCAACACTTCCTCCCCCACAAACAATTACAAATTTATATTTTTTTGTATTTTTTAAAATTACTTTTTTAAATTCTTTGAGATATTTTATATTAACATTATTGGGAATTATTAAACTCCCCCCTAAGCTTAGAACAATCACCTTTTTTTTCATTATTTTTTTAATGTAAGCAAAATTTAAAAAACTATTGAATCTTAATTATTATATGCAATCTAAGAAACTTAACATTGAAGAAGTATTAATCCAAGTAGGATTAAGAATAGCGAAGCGAGGAGAAGGCGCGCTTTTTATAGTTGGTGATGTTTCCTATAAACCTCTTATAAATCAGACCATCCCCCCATTTAAAATCATGGATAACCCAAAACTTCTTGAATCACTTGCTTTAATTGATGGAGCTGTGATAATTGATGAAAAAGGTTTTTTGAAAGCTTATGGTGTTATGATTAAAAGTAAAAAAGTTCTCAAGAATTATGGAACAAGACATAGTGCGGCTTTAACTGCATCAAAAGGAGATAATTTAGTAGTAATTGTTTCTGAAGAAGACAGAAAAGTAAGAATTCTTAAGGGTGGAAAGATGGTTATGCAACTTGATGCTTTACAAAAAAATGTTGAAAAGACTATCCCAAGTATTGTTGGATTTTTAGAAGCAATAGGTGCTGGAACAGTTGGGGCGATAGGAACAAGTCTTCTTGCACCTACATTGGGAATTGCCCTTCTTCCAGGAGTAATTGTTTTTGGTTCTGCGTATTATTTAATTAGATTATTAAGCAAGAAAATTAAAAAAAAATCATTTCACAGTAAATAATTTATCATCCTTTACATCAAAAATATCTAATCTTACACCAGAATCTAACCAACCGTGTGCATAATTCAATGCAGCAAATGCATTTACAAAATCTTGTTTTTTTTCAAAATGTTTTGCGTCTAAAAGATAATTTAAAACCATGTCAATTATTTCTTTGGCATAATCTTCTTTTCCTTTAATTATATTTTTTTTCACTTCTATTAAAGCATTAGATGTAACTTCAAAATACTTCTTGAGTTTTTCTTTAGTCACTTTATTTTCCATAAAATTTTTAGCAAAAAGAAACTTTTAAATATAATGTTCTCTCATTATTTTTATAAAAAGAGATAGAATGAAAAAAATATTTATTTGTTTAGTAATTGGATTAATCTTATTGATGGCTATTGGGATAGTTTTTGCAGAAACTAGGGAAGATTCTATTAAGGAAAATTTGGAAAAGATAGGAAAAGAAGTTGATAATATAACCAAAATTAGTGATGGTTTTTTTGAAGTCGGTGTTGTTGGAGAAGAAAAACCAGTTTTTGCAATTATGTATTCTTCAGAAGAAACAAAAGTTGTGAATGAAGAAACAGTTATTCAAGATAAAAGGCAGTTTTTAAATTTTGGATTTTCTGGAGAGATGAATGAATCTGAATTTTTGAAAACTTCTACAGGAGTTGGGGGAGATTTGAATAAAGGATATGTGATGATGAGGGCTGGAAGCATTACAGGAATTTCTACAAATTTAAATGTTCTTAAAAAAAGTAATTTAGGACAGATAGAGATAATTATTTACAAAAACGAGAAAGCAATAGGCTTTGGAAATATTTTGAATGCTGTTTCCTTGGGAATGAAGAAAGATTATGATATTCAATCAAAAGACACAGTTATATTTAAACCAGGAGATATTATATCTGTTTATGTTAAATCTCAACAAGACATTTTTTTGAAAGATGTAATAACTATGGTTGAAATTACAACTAATTAACAAAAAGTTTTTAAATAGAATCTGATTTAAAGTAAGATGAGGGAAAAGAAAAATAAAACCTGGTTGATTATTGGAATTTTGTTTGTTATCGTTATTGTTCTTTTAATTATTATTGCATATGCATTTGCAATAAAGCCAGCGATTACAGGAAATATAATTAAAGCACAAGGAGAAGGATATGCTTATGCAATTGGTCAAATTATTCAACAAGCTTCTTCGTGTCAAGTAGTTCCATTAACCTTTGGGAATCAAACTATAAATATAATTTCTGTTGAGTGTTTACAACAAGCCCAAGAACAATAATTTATTAATATTTATAAATTCTAAATTCTTGTTTTTTTAAGGCAATTATCCTAAATTTTAAGAAAGATTTAAATACATTTTTTTCTTTTAGGAATCATTAAAAGAGATGGTAAAAAAAAATATTAAAAAGAAAAAAATTTATAAGTCTTATATTTTTTATGGCATTTTAGTTTTTTTAGGAATAGTTTTAGCATTATTTTTTATTTATGGTTTAACCTCTCCTAAAAGTAAAATTTCTGGTAAAGCTATTCTTGAAGAGTATATTGATGAAGATAGTTGTATAGTTGCAGGTTATACTTGGAATAATCTAATTAATGAAACTTGTATAACAATTCCTGATTGTGTAGAATGTGCTGAAGGTTGTTTAACTGAAGGGGAAGTTTGTGAGTCTAATTGTGTAAAAGAATATACTGAAACATTGTGTGAATTGGGTTGTCAGGAAATTTGTGGTGAAAATGAGACAGAATGTGTTGTTTGTGAACCTAATTGTGTAAAAGAATATACTGAAATATTATGTAAAGAAAATTGTATTTTAGAAGGAGATTTGTGTGGAGATTGTCAAGAAACTTGTCAGAATTGTAGCGAGAAAATAATTGGGGGGAGATGTATTGGGGGTGATTTTTGTGGTGATGGAAATGTAGATATTGGTGAAGAATGTGATGAAGGAGAGAATAATGGACAGGACTGTAATCCTGATTGTGATAATTCATGCACATATTGTTCTTCTGATTGTTTCTTTTTGACTATTGAAGGAGTAGAATGCCAAGAAGAAATTGTTTCTAATGAAACCACAAAACAAAATATTACTAGTTTAGAAGATGAAGTGATTGAAAAAAATATAAATACTTTAACTGATGAGGAAAGGAAAATATTTGTTGAGAAATTTGGAAATGTTTCAGCAGAAATAATAAAAAATGAATTAGTTGGGGGAGGAAGAGAAATTACATTTAAATTAAAAGATTATTTTATGGTTCGTTTTTATGATTCAGCTCTTTCTGAAAAAGATTTAAAACTTCAAATAGAATCTGAGAAAATTAAGTGGTTTAAGGATATAATTAATACTCTTTCACAAAAATAGATTAATTCTAAGAACTTTAGGTATTATTGGCGATTAGTCTATCTAAAAAATTTATCTTTTAAATCCTGGAGAATACATCATTTTTTTGATTATAAATTTTGAACCAATTACGTCAGAAATTATTGCAGATAAAATTAATTTTCCTACTACTACTCTAAAAATTCCTTCATAAAGAGGTATTTTTGCAGTTTCAGAGAATTTTTTGATTATTTGATCTATTTCTTCTTTATTTAAAATTATATTTGTTCTTTTTGTCCCCATTGTTCCTTTTACAATAATATTTTCATCTGGTCCATTACATTCTATGGCTTTTACTGCTGGGTCTTTTACTAAAGGGTTTAGTTTTTCTAAATCTATTTCTGTTTTGGTTGGGGTGGGTGTAAGATACTGGAATCTTGGAGGAAGTTTTGGTTCAGGTATTCTTAAAACACGAGGTCTGGTTATTGATGGTCTTGAAAGAGGTTTAAGCAAGTTATTTTTTGAAGGAAATTTTTCTTTTAGAATAAGAAAGGGTTCTTTTTTCCCTGTTATTATTTGATGTATTTCTTTCTTTTCTTTTTTAATTTCTTGTTTTTTTTCTTCAGATTCTTCTTTTAAAATATTTTTTAATTCAGAAACTTCTCCTTCTCCTGAATGTTTAATTAATTCTTTTGTAAATTGCAATAGAAAAAGCTTTCTAAATTCTTTTGAAGTTTTTATTTGTCTCGGAGTTAAACTTTCTGATTTCTGGAGCATTTTACTTTGGAGGTAATTGAGTTGATGGATATTCTTCTGCGGTTGTTGAAGAGATTGATTTTTGATATTCTTGTGTTTTTACTTGTGGTTTTGGTACTTGTTGTTGGATTTGTTGAGGAGCTTGAATTGGAGGATAATCTGATTTTTGTTCAGGAATTTTTTCATGCATTAATGTTAATCCTCTGGCAATTATTTTATTTTGGTCAAGTAAAGTATCTATTTTTTCTACAATTTTTTTATTTTTACTGCCCCTTTCCAAATCAAAATTTTTTTCAGCTAATGCTTTTGCAGATATTTCAAATAATTCCAATAATTTAGATATTTGTTTAGTAAGATTGTCAAATTTGATAGATAAATTAGTCATAACTTTTTGCAAGGATACAAAATTTTCTATTAATACTTTTTCTATTTTAGGTTCAGTATTTTTTTTTAGAATTCTTTTAGTTGTAATTGTTGCTATCTCTTTATTTTTTACAGAAGGAATTTTTTTTGCAACCTTTTTTATCATATATTATATATGGTTTTTCTGCTTATAAATTTTCCGAAAATATTCAAAAAATATCCAAAATTTCATCATTTTTATTTTCTTCTGAATCTTCGTCATAAGGTTTGACTATTTCATCATAATACTTTTCATCACTTTTATCTTCATCTTTTTTTCTTTCTTCAGTTCCATTTATTTTAGGAAATTCTTCTGAATTTTCTTCTTCTTTTTTTGTTGCATCAATATCAGGTTCATATGATTTTGTTCCGGGATTAAATTTCATTTGGGGTTTTACAAATTCTTCTTGATATTCTTCATCTTCTCTTTTTGATTCATTTAATTCCTCTTCATTATTTTTTATTACAATATTTTTTGAAGGTTGATACTGTCTTGGTTCTTCTCCTTTTTCTTTTTCTATTTCTGCAACATAATCAGAGATTTTTTTTGCTACATCTGCATTTACACTTATACTATCAATTCCTTTTTCAACTAAAAATTTAACCATTTCTTCTCTGCTTCCTGCCTGACCACATATGCTTGTTTTAACATGATTTCTTTTACATATTCTAATTACATATTCTAATTGATATAATATTGCTGGATGCATTTCATTATAAAGTTCTTGAACTTGCTCGTTTCCCCTATCTAAAGCTAACATATATTGTGTTAAATCGTTTGTTCCAAAAGAGATAAAATTAATTCCCTCTTCACAGAAATCTTTTATTAATTGAACTGCGGCAGGGGTCTCAATCATTATACCTACTTGTGCCTGAGTAAAATTTATCTCATTTAAAATTTCTTTAACTTTTTTCACTTCTTCCACAGATATTATTTGAGGTAATAATAAACCAATTTTCTTATTTCTTTCTGAAACTCTTTTTAATGCTTTAAGTTCTGATTTGAGTATTTCTGGATTTTTAATTCCATATCTAATTCCATGCATGCCCAACATGGGATTAGCTTCTTTTTCTTTAGGAGCTCCCTCTAAATTTTGAAACTCATCACTTCTAATATCTGAAGTTCTAATCCAAAGTTCATCAAAATATTTTGATATTTTCTTAATTCCCTCAAAAATTATTTCTTCATAATCCTGAATCTTGTTTTGTTTTAAAAAATATTCTGGATGTTTTCCAGATTCTGCAATTATTCCTTCCATTCTTGTTAAACCAACTTTTCTTAATTTAGTTTTTGAAGCACGTTCAGCAAAACTTGGCAAATCCACCATTACTTTTATTTCTGTTTTTGTTTTTGCAGTTACTGGTAAGATTTCTTTTTGGACATCTTCTGCAACTTTTCCCTTGTAAATTTTTCCTGTAGAACCATTTACAGTTATTATTTCTCCTTCTTTTAATTTGGTTGTAGCTTTTTGTGTTCCCACGACACAAGGAATTCCCATCTCTCTTGAAACAATTGATGCATGAGCAGTTAAACCACCATCGTCTGTGATTATTGCAGCAGATTTTTGCATAGTAACAACCATATCAGGATTTGTCATTTTAGTTACTAAAATATCTCCTTTTGTTATTTTATTTAGGTCTTTCAAATCTTTTATTATTTTTATTTTTCCAGATGCAATTCCTGGGGATGCAGCGAGTCCAGTTAATATTACTTCACCTTTAATTTCTTTTGCTGTTTCAATTCTTCCTTCCATTGTTGTAACTGGTCTTGTTTGAACAATAAAGATTTCTCCCCCTTCAATTGCAAATTCTATATCTTGGGGTTTTTGATAATGTTCTTCTAATCTTATGGCAATTTCTGAAAGTTTTATAATTTCATCATCTTTTAACACTTGCTGCTTTGATTTTTCTTCTCTTAATTTTACTATTTCTTTATTCCCCCCAGAATCTCTTGTTATTGCAATTTTTTTATCTGCAATTTTTTTCTTTAAAATTTCTAAATCTTTTGAGATAATATAATGGTCTGGAGTTATTTTTCCAGAAACAATTCCTTCTCCTAAACCCCATACAGCTTCCATCACTATATTATCATTTTTTTGTGCAGGGTCTTTTGAGAAAATAACTCCTGATTTGTCAGAATCTACCATTTTTTGGACTACAACTGCCAGGCTGGCTTCTTCATGTTTGAAACCTTTTTTATTTCTGTAATATGTTGCTCTTGCAGTAAATAATGAAGCGAAACATTTTCTTATGTGTTTAATTAATTCTGTTTTTCCTTTTATGTTTACAAAACTGTCTTGCTGTCCTGCAAAACTTGCTGTTGCAAGATCTTCTGTTGTTGCTGAACTTCTAACAGCGACGAATAAAGGTTCTGAAGAACTTTTAAGAATCCCAAGAGCAGTTCCTTTTATATCAGAATCTTTTACATCTAAATTTTCATATGATTCAAGAATTTCTTCCTGCATTTCTTTTGGGAATTTTGAGTTGACAATTAATTCACGAATTTCTTTTGCAATATTTTCTAATTTTTCTGTTTCTTCATATTCTATTTTTTCAAGAAGTTCTTTTATTTTTTCTTTTAATCCTGCTTTTTCTATAAAATAATCATAAGCTTGGGCAGTAACTACAAATCCTGGAGGCACAGGGATTTTAAGATTGTAAATTTCTGAAAGATTGGCTCCTTTTCCCCCTGCAATATTTCCAGAATTTTTATCTAACTCAGAAAACCATTTGACGAACTCTATTTTTTGTCCAGCCCCTTTCATATTTGATGAAATGAAAAAGAATTAATAAATATTTGGGTTAATCACAACAATAAATATAAAAGTCTTTCTTAATTTTACTTAATGCAAATTTTTAATGATATAAGATTTCGAAAATCAATAGAGGAAAACCTCAATAAAATTCCGGAAAAATCAAAAGCAGATTTTTCAAAAATCAAAAAACTTTTTCCTCTAAATCAAATTTACATTCTTGGAGGTTTTGTTCGGGACTCTATTTTGCAGGTACTTTATAATTATAGATTTCCTTTAAATGATTTAGATATTTTGATTGATGATAAAACTTTTGGATATAAAATAAAAAATTTTCCAAGAGAAAGTCTATCAAGATTTGGAGGTTTAAAATTTAAATATGGAAATTTTTCCATAGATGTTTTTGGAATGGAGAATATATTTTTTCTTAAAGATAATCCTAAATTGGAAAAAAATCTTGAAAATGTTTTGAAGGGATGTGATATTTCGACAAGTGCCTTGGCTTATAATCTTGAAAAAGAAAGATTTTATGGTTGCAATGCAAGTAAGGATATTTTTAATAGAGAGGTTAATTTAACCAACCACAATTATTTAGAAATTGGACCTTCTATTTCCCGCTTAATTCTTCATGCAGATAAAATGAATTTTAAGATAGGTGAAAAGGGAGGAAATTATATTAAAAAGAATTATTCTGAGAAAATTGATAAAGAAATTTTAGATTATTTAAAATATAAAAAAGTTGAACATTTATTTCCATTGATTAAAGATAAAATAGTTTCAATTATGAAATAGCATCAACAGGGCAAACTTCAATTCCTTGTTTGATACATTTTGCTTTTGAATCTTTAACATGCGCTTTTCCATCTTTCATCTCAAATCCCTCAGAACAAGTAGCAGCACACGCCCCACATCCAATGCATTTTTCTTTATTTACACTTACCATATTTCTTTATATTTAGTTAAGTTTATAAATTTAATTTTTCTTGGTTTAATTATGATTGCATGGATAATTGCTGGAGTTTTTGGTGCAGTGGCATTGATATTTCTTTATTTCTTTAATCGGTTTGCTGTTCTTGGAAACAGGATTGATAATTCTTTGTCTCAAATTAATGTTCAATTGAAAAGAAGAGCTGATTTGATTCCTAACCTTATAGAAACTGTGAAAGGTTTTGCAAAGCATGAAAAAGCTGCCATAAAAGCAGTGACTGATGCGAGGAAAGCACTTGTTGGAGCAAAGGGAGTTGAAGAGAAAATTAAGGCAGATAAAGGTTTGGAATCGGCTTTGAAAACAATTTTTGCTATTGCTGAGGGTTATCCTGATTTAAAGGCAAACACAAATTTCTTGGAATTACAAAGAGAGCTTTCAACCACTGAAGATAAAGTTGCTTATTCAAGGCAATTTTATAATGATAGTATTTTAAGTTATAATAATTTATGTAAGACTTTCCCAGGAGTTTTCTTCGCAGGAATTTATGGAAAAAAACCAAGAGAATATCTACAGATAGCTGAATCTGAAAAGAAGAATGTTAAGGTTGAGTTTTAGA
>CAZEZA010000011.1:0-9293 GCA_964516415.1 Candidatus Woesearchaeota archaeon
AATTTTAATTGTTTATATTCTCCAAGAATCTTAATAAGTTCATCATGTAGTAATTTTATTATATGCTCTTTTTTCTCAATGTCCTTAATTCTTTCATCTACAGCTGCTTTTTTTATCTTATCACTTAATTCTTTAACCAAAAGAACATTCATATCTGCTTCAATTAATGCTCTCTGCAAATCCCTGATTATAGAATCAACAAGATTTTTGTCCAAGAATATAGCATTTGCTATTTTGTCTGTAGCTTTTCTTAATACTTCTCCTAGTTTTTCAAGCATGTGAAAATAAGTGAACTAAGAATTAATAAGGTTTTGGTTTATTGTTTGTCTAGGAATTTCACTAAATCTTCTGTATAAAATTTGTCCATTACAACCCATTTATCATCAATACCAGAGAATAAAGAAGTTATTCCTTTATTTTTTGTGATGCCTGTTGTATACACAACATTTGCGATATATCCTTCTTTTGGAAGAATATCTCTGTAATCTTCTCTTGTTAATAGAACCTTGGAAGTTTTACAATTTTTCCATAAATACCGTTTATCTATGCTTATTAGTTTTGTATTATAGTGATTTCTTTTTCTAGTTTTTGTTATTTCATGATAAGGACCAACCCATGCATCATTTAATTCAATTAGTGAACTGCCTGTTCCAGTTATTTCTCCTTTTTCTGGAATTGTTAATCGGTGTTCTTGACCCCAATGAACTAAATCTGGAGAATAAGATACCCAAATTCCTGGGCGGCTTATCCCAGAAAATGCATTGGGTCTTACAAGTGCGGCATATAATTTGCTTCCCTTTTTGAGTATTGCTGTTTCAGAAGGGCTTGGAACTTTTTTAGGAAAAACCACAACATCTTTTATTCCAGTAAAAATTGGTCTGGGGGTATTATTTTTTATTACACTTTCAAATTTTTCAAAATCTTTTGTTCTTAAAAAAGCTGTTGAAACACCAAATTCTCTATGGGGGCAAACATATGTAAGTATATAATCTCCTTTTTTCATTGCAGTTATTCTTATGTCTTCTATTCCAAATCTTTCAAATTCCCAAGAAGGATATAAACAAGGATCTTGGCATTTTTCTATTATTTCTCCTTTTTCATTTAATCTAATTAATCTTGGAAGTGAAATATGTTTTAATCGGGAAATATTATTTTTTAATTTTACGAATCTTCCATCATTTTCTAATATTTCTTTTTTAGAGGGTTTATCAAAATCAATCTCTAACTTTGAATAACCTTCTTTATTTGGAATTTTAAAAAAAGGAAGCCAAGAATTTTTTCCTGGGGCTTTTTCAGCAACCCTTACCATTAATAATGTTTCAAGTCCATTTTCTGTTCTGATTTGTGTTACACCTGCATTAAATGCCCCAATTACTTTACAATATTCTGATAATGGAGAATAATCTTCAGGACTGGCCATAATTTTTCTTTCAAAAGGTTTTGGCCTATTGTCTAAGCAAGAATTATTTTTGGAACTGGAGGCTGGCTCTTCGTCTTCCATTGTAAGATTATAGTCTTTTTAGTGTTTTTAAGGGTTGTTATAGTCCCAATTTTTTGATAAATTTCCAAGTTTTTTATTATTTTTTAAAAAAGAAGTTATTTATTGAAAAAGAAAATATACTATGAATTATGTTTAATCTTTAAAATATCTTGCTCCTCGTTCTATACCCTTATTGCTTTCAAAAGAACCAATTCCCTTTACATTAATTTTTTTATTGTTTAATATTATCTCAATTTCTGTTTCTGCAATGATTCTTTGAAGATCTAAATCAATTTTAATCGGGCCTTTTTTTTCATGCATGAAGGATTTTTCTATTAGGGGGGCAATTTGATTTGTTAATCCTTTAATACTATTTTTTCCATCAGAAAAAGAGATTGTCCATGGATTTCTAAGATTATTTATATCATAATTAAATGAAACATTTCCTTTTAATCTATGAATCTTTCCATTTACAAATAAAGTTGCAATTTCTTTTTTCATAATTGGATAACCTGCCCTTTTACATTTTTTTCCCATTATTAACTTAATCTCTTTTTTTTGGTTGGAATGACTCTTAAAAATTATCCAATCCCAATTATTTTTTCCAAAAGGAAATCCATTAGCTTCATCGATAAAACAAGTTGATTTTAATTTAGAAAAATTTATTGATTGCTTTCCGTATTTTAAGAAACTCTCATTCTCTATTAATTTTATCCATCTTTTTGTCATTATTTCTCTAATCGGAAATTTTCTATCTCCTGAATTAAATATTTCTGCATATCCATTTTCAAAATATTTGGTTTCAAATAATAATCTTCCAGACAATTCTTTATTTTTATCTGCAATTTTAATTTCAAATAAATTTTTTTCTAAAAAATTATCTGTCATTGAAAGATAAAGATTTTTTTGGTAACCCCAATTACTCTCTTTTTCAGATTCAAAAATGCGGGGCAATGAATTTTTGTTGTTAATAAGAGTTTCACTTGATGAAATTTCTTCTTTGGTTTTAAAATCTGAAAGATGATAAGCAATATTACCAAGATAAAATTTAATTGGCCCTATTAACTTTTGATAATTTCCTGCAATTCTGCAACTAAATACGAAGGGGATTTGAGAATCATCAAAAACAAATTTTTTTCTCTTTAAACTTAATCCATGTAACCATAATTCGAGATGTTGGAATGCCATAAAGTCTGAAAAATATGCTGGATGAGATTTAAAATAAGAATTTAATACGCCCGGACTTTTATATTCTATTCTATTAATTTCTCCTGACTGTAATGCAGGAAAGTTGTTCAATGAATAAATTTTTTCATCAAAATTTCCACGTGATACTGTTTTTATTTCATTCATCTTTTACAATAGAATTAATTTATTTATAATTTTTTATATACCAAGAAATACAAATTATAGTCCCAATTTTTTGATGAATTTCTCTTTGTCAAAAACTTCTATTGCATCATATTGTTGTCCTGTTCCGAGGTAAAGAATTGGTTTTTTTGTGATATATCCAACAGATAAAGCTGTCCCGCCTTTTTCATCAATATCTGCTTTTGTTAAGACTATGCCGTCAAGCCCAATTGTCCAATCAAAGCTTTTTACTTGTTCAATAATATCATTTCCTGTGATGCTTTCTCCTACAAAAATCTTCAAATCTGGTTTGCAGACCCTTGAGATTTTTTCTATTTCTTTTAAGAGATTTTTTGAAGTATGCATTCTACCTGCAGTATCTATTAAGACACAATTGATAAAATTCTTTTTTGCATATTTTATTGCATCAAATCCAACTGAAGCAGGGTCAGCCCCATATTCATGAGAGATAATTTTAATTCCTATTTTGTCACCATGCTCTTTTATCTGTTCAATAGATGCTGCTCTGAAAGTATCTGCAGCAGCAATAACACAAGAAAGTTTATTCTTCTTCAGGAAATCTGCTATTTTTGCGATAGTTGTTGTTTTCCCACTTCCATTTATTCCACAAAATAAAATAACATAAGGGTCTTTTGACTGGTCTGCAATTTTATCTTTAACTTTTTCAATTATATCAAATGGTTCAATTAAAATTTCCTTGATAATGTTCTTAAAAGAATCTTTTATCTCACTTTCAATTTCTTTTTTTAACAAGTCCTTTCCAATAATGTCCTCTTTTAATCTTTCAATCATTTTTTCAGCAACTTCTAAAGCAACATTATTTTCCAAGAGCAACATTTCTAATTCTTCAGCATAAACTCCAAATTCTTTTTCAGAAATTTTTACTTTGTTTATCTTAGAAGTTATTTTTTTGAAAAAAGATTTAGTTTCTTCTGGTTCCACGGAAGTTTTAATTATTTTTTTGGGTTTTTTTTCAATTTTTTCTTCAGTTTCAATTACTTCTGTTTTTTCTGAGATTTTTTTTGCCCAGTCTCCTATTTTCTCTTTTAAAAATTTAAACATATCTCTTTTAGTTCCTAGAGATTTATAATGTTTTCTTTATTAGATATAAATTTTCTATAATGCTGTTTGTGTTATCTTTGGGATTAGATAATCTTCTTTTTCTGAGGTTTGCCTGGCCACTATTGAAAAATGTTTCCAGCATATTGCATGCTCAACTGCCAGAGGAAAAACCCTTATTTTTGTAAAAAAGGTTTTTATCAGTAGTTTCCAGTAATAGAATCTTGCTTTTGAAACTATCCCTATGCTCCACATGCTCTTAAAAAAAGCAATAAGCAAATGTATAGATAATTTTAGTTTGTTTTTTACTTTGGGATTGTAATGCTTAAGAAAAGTATTCAATCTTTTGAAATAATATTTTGGAGAATAAATAGTGGATATTATTTTTTTATATCCTTTGGAAAGTTTTTCCATTCCCATTTTTGGGGTGAAGTTTATTGTTCCGTCGGTATTTCCTCCGCTTGAATCTTTCAGCAATCTTCCCTCTGCTTTTAGCCTGTGCCACAATCTTGTTTGTGGAAGGGCAGTAAGTATTCCTACCATTGCAGTTACTATCCCAACTTCCTGTATAAATTTAATCTGGGATTCAAATATCCTTTCAGTATCATTGTCAAATCCGACAATAAATCCCCCCATTACCTGCAATCCGTTTTTATGAATTTTTTTTACAGATTCTGCAAGATTTCTATTTGTATTCTGAAATTTTCCGCATTCCTTAAGGCTGCTTAGGGAAGGAGTTTCTATTCCCAGAAAAACTTTGCAAAAATTTGCTTTGCTCATCATTTGCATGAGTTCTTCATCATCTGCAAGATTAAGAGAAGCTTCTGTTGTGAACTTAAAAGGATATCCGTGCTCTTTCTGCCATTTTATTAGATGAGGAAGCATTTTTTTTACATTTTTTGTATTTCCTATAAAATTATCATCTACTATAAATACAGAGTCTCTCCACCCATTATCATAAAGGGATTGGATTTCATTTATAATTTGTTCAGGGGTTTTTACTCTTTGAATTTTTCCATTCATTATGATTATATCACAAAATTCGCAGTTAAACGGACATCCTCTGGAATATTGCACAAGCATATTTACATAATCTTTAGAATTTATAAGTGACCAGTCTGGGATAGGAGTTTTTGTTATATCCGGCCTTTTTTTTGAAGTGTAAATTTTTTTACCTCTCCCTTTTTCAAAATCTTTGAGAAACATAGGGAGAGTTATTTCTGCTTCATCCAGAACAAAATGGTCTACTCCTGAAAATTTTTTATGTTGGGTTATGAATACAGGCCCTCCCGCAATAACTGTCTTGCCAAAAACTTTGCATCTTTTTATCACATCTTTTGCGCTTTCTTCCTGCACAATCATAGCGCTGATTAATATTACATCTGCCCATTTTATTTGTTCATCAGTCAGTTCCTTAATATTTAAATCAATAAGTTTTTTGTTCCATTCTTTTGGAAGCATTGATGAAATAGTCAAAAGCCCTAGAGGAGGAAATGCAGCTTTTTTTGAAATTAATTTTAAGACATGCTTGAAACTCCAGAAGCTATCAGGATATTTTGGATAAATCATTAATGCATTTTTTTTAGAGATGTTCATTGTGAAAGAATTTAATTAGACTATTTATTCTTTTCTGAATGAATATAAATTTTTAAGAAGGATCATTAAATAAGAATTTCTTTATTAAATATAAATTTTTATAAAGAATACTCTTCTGTTTATTTTATGAAATTAAATCAAATCCTAATGCTAAAGATGTGAGGTTTTTAAAATGAAAGGAATATTTGTGATTTTAGATGGTATGGGTGATTTACCTTGTAAACAATTTAATGGTGAAACTCCTTTAGAAGCAGCGAAAACGCCTAACATGGATTTTTTAGCTACAAGAGGAGAACTTGGGTATTTATATCCTGTTAAACCAGAATTTATTCCTGAATCAGATGAAGCAATTGTTTCTCTTTTTGAGAATGATTTAATTTCAAGTACTAGAGGGCAATTAGAAGCAAAAGGTGCAGATATTAAATTGACAAGAGGGGACTTGGCATTAAGAGTTAATTTTGCAACAATTGATTCTTTAGAAAGTGGAAATGTTATAGATAGAAGAGCTGGGAGAACTTTGAAGACAGAAGAAACACAGGCTTTAGCAAAAGCTTTGAATAAAATTAAGATGCCTTGTAAAGTAGATTTTAAAGCAACTATTCAACACAGAGGAGTTTTAGTTTTTAGGGGGGGATTTTCAGATAATATTTCTGGAAATGATTTGACATATTTTCAAGGAAAATCTCAAATAATAGATAAAGTTAACTTTTGTAAACCTTTAGATGATGAAGAGAATTCTCAATATACTGCAAATATTGTAAATGAATTTGTAGAGAAAGCATATGAAGTACTTAATAATCATCCAGTAAATGAAGAAAGAAAAAAAAGAGGGTTAATGCCTGCTAATTTTCTTCTTGTGAGGGGTGCAGGAATTGAAATTCCAAAATTAAAACAATACAAAAAATGGCTTTCTGTTGCTTATATGCCTCTTGAAATAGGTTTTTCAAAACTTTCTGGCATGCAGGTTTTTTCATTTGATTATCCTAAATTAAAAAAATTAGATGCATATGCAAATCTTTATGAGAGTCTGGCAAAAGCTTGTAAGTTTTCAATTAAAGTTTTGAAGAAGAATCATAAAAAAGTGGATTATGCTTATATCCATTTGAAAGAAACAGATTTACCTGGACATGATAATAAACCTGTTGAAAAAAAATTAATGCTGGAATATATTGATAAAACTTTTTTTAATTTTTTGAGAAAATTTGCCCCCCCAAACAAAATTAAAATAGTGGTTACAGCAGATCATTCTACACCTTGCAAACTTAAAAAACATTCAGCTGACCCTGTTCCAGTTCTTTTTTATAATGATTCTATTCCTAAAGAAAAGAAATTTTGTGAAAAAGAAGCACGGAAAGGAAGTTTAGGAAGAATTATGGGAAATGAATTATTGAAGAAAGTTGGATTTGTGAAATAATCTTGGTGTTAGATTATAACAATTATCATAACAATTCTTAAATATCTCTTTGGTTTTCTTATAAGATGATAACTTATAATGATGTTTATGAAGCAGCGAGAAAAGAAAGATATTCAGAGCAGTTGCAAAAATTATCTAAAAATTTTATTATAGACCTTGCTAATTATTTGAAAGAGAAAAAAGAAATAGCTTCAAAAGAAGATGATGTTTTTTCTGATATTATTATTAAAACTAAAAAACAACTTGAAAATGCCATAACTTTGTTTAAAGAACTTATGCTAAGGAGAAGAAAGAAAATTTTAAATTTGGTTTTAATTGCTACTGAAACCGGAATTTCAAAGCAGGATTTTGAGAATATGCTTAGTTTTGAAAAAAGTCTTTTTGAAGATTTAATGAAATGTGTGGATACTTCTGATAAAAAACTTAATGAAATTTTGAATGGAAAGGAAGAAAGCAAAAAAAATGAATTAATTATTTTTAAGGAAAATGTTGAAGAATTTGTCGGATTGGATGGAGAGAAGATGGGACCTTATAATAAAGATCAGATTGTGAATCTTTCCAAAGAGATTTCTAAAATATTGATAGATGATGGAAAAGCTGAGCTTGTTGAGGAATAGTTTTATTAATCCTGGATGTTTTTTATTTTTATGAATTTAGTAAGTCGGACAGTCACTGGGGTTTTGATGGTTATTTTAGGATTAGTTTTAATTGGTATTTCTTTTTTTACTTCTTTTTTTATTCTTCTTTATGGAATACCTATTTTAATTATTGGGATTATTATCTTTTTTAATAAAAAAGAAGATTCTATAGAACAAATAAATAAAAGAGGAGGTAAAAAATAAAATGACTAATATAATTGTTACAACTGCAACTGAAGTTCCTGGAAAAAAAGTTGCACAGATTTTGGGTATTGTTAAGGGGAATACAGTGAGAGCAAGGAATATTGGAAGAGATATTGGAGCAGGATTTAAGAATCTTATTGGTGGAGAAATAAAAACTTACACAGATATGATTTCCCATTCTAGAGAAGAAGCTTATAATAGAATGGTTAATCAGGCAATAGAAATGAATGCTGATGCAATTATTGGATTTAGGTTTATGACTTCAATGATTATGGCGGGAGCATCTGAGATGTTGGCTTATGGAACTGCTGTAAAATTGAAGTAAATTTATTTATATTTTATTTTTTGTATAAATAAAATTGTCCATAATATTGCTGTTATAAAACTCATTATTGTTGAAAAATATAATTTTAATGTTAAATATATACTAGCAAGAACATACACACCTATTGAAGTTATTAGAGAAGTTTGTAAATTGATTAATCCTTTTTTCTGTTTAAATCCCTGATAAATTTGCGGAATTAAAGCATAGCTAAGTGCTATTATACAAATTGTAATTACAATATCTTGCCACATTTTTTTGATTAAAGCCTGCGGAGGGATTCTAACCCCCGGCCTACTGCTTACAAGGCAGTTGCTCTAACACTGAGCTACGCAGGCATAATTTCATTAGAAGTATTTAATTTTTAAACTATTCGCTTATATTTCTTTTTCTATTCCAAAAACTCTTATTTCACAAAGAGCTAATGGATAAATTTTTTTTAGCTTTAAACTTAAGGGTCTTTGCATTTGGTTTTTTATTATTTCATCAAATAATTTTTCTGTAGTTTTGTCTTTCACATATTTTATTAATTCTTCTTTTGCTTTTTCTCTTAAAGCTTTTCTAACTGCTCTGGAAATTTTTCTTCTTGACACAAGAAAAGGTTTTATTCTTATTTGAGCATCTTTACATTTTGTTGAAAACGAATCTTCAATATAATTTGTTCCTTTTCTAACAGCTCTTCTCAAAAAATAAGGCATAATTTTTATATTTCTTGGGACTGCAATAGCTTTTTCTCCCTCAACTTTTACTTTTAATTGAAGCAACATACTTTTTCCTCTAAGAATTCTTGTTAAATCATATCTAATGAATTTTCCATTTAATTCTTTTAGTTCATATGCTTGTAATTGTGTTTGTTTGTTGATTAAAGGAATTTCAACATCAAAAAATTTCTTTTTTCTTTTTGCTATTGCCATTTTATTCCTGTAAAACCTTCCCGGCTCGTTGGCCTTTTTTTTGGTATTTTGATTTTCCGCACTCGTTGCAAGTATACATTATATTTGTTTTTTTAGTTGTTTTAGTTTTTCTCTTGAATTTAGATACTGCAGGTTTTGAACCCCATTTTCCTTTGTTTCCTATTCCCCGATTTAGTCCACGTTTTTTTGCTCGAGATAATGAACCTCTTGTTAAAGTACCTCTTTTCCCCCCAGTTGACACTGATTTAATTTTTTGTTCTGTCTTTTTTTTACAATATGGACAATATCTTTTTGT
>CAZEZA010000012.1:0-5118 GCA_964516415.1 Candidatus Woesearchaeota archaeon
ATCACCTCAATCTCAAAGTCTCTAAAGCTCTTGGAACATTTGTTTCTATCCTATTAAGTTTGTAAAGTGCTGAAGCTAAATCCAAAGATTTTGAAACTTCACCATGGTTAATAATTATTCTTTTTGCTTTTGGCCTCATGTTATTAAAAAAAGAAAGTAATTCATTTCTTCCTGCATGAGCACTAAAACCCTCAAGTGTATTAACTTCTAAATTTATTGTTACTGTTTCCTCTCTTCCGTCCACCATCATTTTTGTTTCTTTTATTCCATCCTGAACTTGTCTTCCTAAAGAACCAACACCTTGATAACAAACAAAGATTACTGAATTATCTTTATTTCCTGCAAATTCTTTAAAATATTCTACTGAAGCACCACCAACAAGCATACCAGATGTAGCCAAAACAATACACGGGCCTCCCTCAACAACTTTTTTCCTTTCTTGTGGAGAACCAACTCTTGAGAAAAATTCTGAAACAAAAGGATTTTTATCCCGAAAAATTTCTGATCTAACATTACTCCCTAAAAAATCAGGATAAGCTGTGTGAATAGCATTAATATCCCAAATCATACCATCAATATAGATTGGAACTTTTTTTATTTTTCCAAATTTCATTGCATCTTCAAGAATAAGCATGGTTTCCTGTGCTCTTCCTAACCCTAATTCTGGAATTAAAATTTTTCCTCCTCTTTCTATTGTTTTATTAACTAATCCTAAAAAGTGTTCTTCTGATTCTTTTCTGGGGGGGAAGATATCATGTTTTGAACCATAAGTTGATTCTGTAATTACTGACTCAATTCTTGAAAAATTTGCTATAGCAGGATCTAAAAGTCTTGATTTTGCATATTTGAAATCTCCTGTATAAAGCAAATTATGTAGTCCATTTCCTATATTAAGATGAACCATTGCCCCCCCAAGAACATGACCTGAATTATAAA
Organism: Candidatus Woesearchaeota archaeon; assembly: GCA_964516415.1. Lineage (GTDB taxonomy): Archaea > Nanobdellota > Nanobdellia > Pacearchaeales > GW2011-AR1 > CAZEZA01. The sequence goes on from CAZEZA010000012.1 coordinate 937, forward strand.
AAGTTAGTCTTATGTCGGGGGTCACGTCAGTAACTTCATTATAATTTAAACAAATACTATGTTTAACCATTTCTTTAATATCTGTAGAACTAAAGAGTGGCTGTGCTGCTTGTTTGTAAGCGACACCTATGAAATCCAAAGAAAGTAAAGCTGCGATATCTCTTGTTGGAGGAGTCATATACACTGGTCCTTTGTACCCCATTTTATACAAATAAGGAAGCAGTCCAACATGGTCTAAGTGTGCATGACTTATAATTACTGCATCTAATTGAGTTATATCAAATTCTGGAAGATTAAAAAAAGGAAATTTATTTTGCCCTTGGGAAGCAACATCTACTCCGCAGTCAAGAAGAATTTTTGAATTAGGAGTTTGTAAAAGAATACAACTTCTTCCAACTTGCCTTGCTCCTCCTAAAAAGGTAAGCCTAACCCATTCTTCCACTTTTTCAGGATTCCATTCTTTGTAGATTTTTTGCCCAATTGAATTAAGAAATTTTCTTCTGTAATTATTATTTGCATAAAGCACTTCCCTAATATTCTCAGTAATTTTACTTTTTATTGCTGGGGACCTTTGAATTTGTGGAATCCATAAAGTTTTTTTTCTTATTTCTTCTAAAATAGAACCCTGTTTCCCAATTACCATTCCTGGTTTTTTTGCCTCAATTATAACAATACTTCTATGAGCGTCAAATATTACATTTGTTATTTCTGCTTCTTCTGAAACAATTTTTTTTATTTCTGCCTCTGTCTCTTCCTGACCAAGAAGAATTTTCTGGTCTGCTCTAAGTTCAATTCTTTTTTTTATTTGTTCAACTATCTCTTTTATTTTTCCTTCTCCTTCTTTGAAAAATTTCTCATTATCAGTATAAAGAACTATATTTGCACCTTCAAAACTTGCTTCTGTTATATTTTCTTGTAACTGGTCTGTTATATTTTTTAAGATATCCATTTTAATATTCTTTAAGGAAAAATCTATTTTCTTATTTGTCTCTAAATTCTGACTTTATTTCCTGATCAACTACTTTTTTTATTCCCTCTTTTGTAATTGTAAAAATATCAATACCATACCCAGAACCAACATCTCTTTGTGTTGATGATTTCAGAGATTCTTTTGCTAATTCAACCCCTTCTTCTATAGTTAAACCTTTTTTATATTGTCTTTCTAATAAACCTAAAACATATGGCATTCCACTTCCAAAATTAGCGTCGTAATCCTCTACTTTTACAACACTTCCTGCAGGTTCTATTGTATAAAGTTCAACAGAACCATCTTCATTAAATCCTCCTAAAAGGAATCCTGCTTGTTGAGGAATCATAGAAGGTTGCCTTATTCCAGAATAAGACATATTTGCAAGTAAACTCGCTGCTTGTTTTATTGTAGGTCTTGATTTAGATCTTAATTCTTTTAATTTTAATTCTGCCGCTAAAATTTTAGGAGTTCTTTGAGCATCTGAAACCATTCCAGTAAAAGAAATAAGAAGATAGTCGTTTATGGGAATAGTTTTTTTGTAAGTTTTTCCAACAACAAGATTTCCTGCTGTAATTTGTCTATCAGAAGCCATTACAACTCCATCTTTACAAACAATTCCCAAAATTGTAGTCCCTGTTTTTAATATTGATTTTTTTAATTCAGCGTCCATTTTAATAATAGAATAATTCGTTTAGAATTTATGATTTTTAGGAGAATTTAAAGTTTATAAGTTTTTTGGATTTAAAATTATCTTCTATATTTGTTTGAATTTCCAAAATTATTTCTTCTTTTACTTGAATGGCTTTTTGAATTTGGTCTTTGATTATACGAACTTCTATTATTTGGACTTTTTGGTCCTCTGTTAAAATCTCTTCTATAATCTCTACTAAATCTATTATTACCTCTCCCATAATCTATTTTTATTCTAACAATTTCAAGTTGGGGTAATTCTTCAGATGTTATCTTAATCTCTTCTGATTGCATTAAGATTCCAAATTTTTCGTAATCCCTGCTAGCAAGAATAGTTATGGCTTTTCCTTTTTTTCCTGCTCTTGCAGTTCTTCCTATTCTATGAATATAATCTTTTGCATCAGAGGAAATGTCATAATTATATACATGACTTACTCCCTCAATATCTAAACCACGTGCAGCAACATCTGTACAAACTAAAACACCAGTGCCTTTTTTCTTAAATTCATCTAAAACTCTTGATCTCTTTTTTTGATCAAGACCTCCGTGAATAGCTTTTGCTTTAATTCCTATTCTTATTAAATTATCAGAAACAAAATCTACATTTCTTCGTGTATTACAAAAAACTAAAACAAAATTTGATTCTTCTTTTTTTAATAAAGAAACTAATAACGAGAATTTTTTATGGTCTGGGACATCATAATAAACCTGTTTCAATTTAGAAGGGTCGACATATGAGGTTACAGATACTTCAACTGGATTTTTTGTATATTTTTTAGATAGATAATCTATTCCCTGGGTAATTGTAGCTGAGAACATCATTGTTTGTCTTTCTCTAGGGCACTCTTTAATTATTTTTTCAACATCTCTTCTAAATCCCATGTCAAACATTCTATCTACTTCATCTAAGACAAGAAATTTAATTTTGTTTAATCTTAATGTTCTTCTGTTTAAATGATCTAAAATCCTTCCAGGAGTTCCAACAAGAATATCTGTTATGGGAAGTTTTCTTATTTGAGATTCAATTCTTACTCCACCATAAACTGCTAAGACATTTAATTTCTTATTTTCACCAAAAGTTCTTATTGAAGCTGCAACTTGTTCTGCAAGTTCTCTTGTAGGTGTTAATATCAAAGATTGGATTTCATTGTTTGGTTTTAGATTTTCTAAAATTGAAGATGCAAAAGCCAAAGTTTTCCCACTTCCTGTCGCAGAGCCACCAATAATATCTTTTCCAGCTAAAGCTATTGGAATTGCTTTCTCCTGAATTTCAGATGGTTCTTTAAAACCAGATTGTCTTAACACATCTGTTAATTCTTTACTTAATCCTAATTGTGTAAACTTTTCCATTTTAAGAATTCTAAAAAAATTATGCTTTCTTCACATTAATTGCTTTTAATCCTTTGTCGCCTTGTTCTGTAGAAAATTCAACTGCATCATCTTCATTAATTGATACACCATCTTCTAAACCAGATTTGTGAACAAAGTAATCTTTTCCGTCATCTCCGATTATAAAACCGAATTCTTTTTCTTGATTAAAAAACTTTACTTTTCCTTTCATTTTTTTATTTTTCTCCTGTTTATATTCTATATTTTATTGGTAAAACCAATTAACAAAAAATTTCAAGAAATATTTCTTGAGCGTAAGTCATTCGAGACATTATATCGCTCAAAACTCACTGACTGTTTGTTATAGAAATTGTTGATGATTAGGGTTTATAAAGTTTGGGGGGGATTTTTTCCTACTCTTTCCCCTCAACTTTCTTCCCAGAATTATTAACTAAACCTTTCTTACTTTTTTTACCTGTTCTTCGTCTTCTTTCCATAGCTCTATGAACATTTCTCTTTAATCTTTTCTGTTTCATAATTTATTAGAAGAATTTATGTTTATAATCTTTCCCCTCAATCAAACCACCCCAACTTCTCTCTTCGTGGTAATTTTTTAATTGCATATTCACACTTACATGCTTCACTCTTAGTTTCACATGGTTTTACTCTTAATAATTTCCTAAATCCTTTTTTGTAAACATATTTGCTTCCTTTACCCTCTGCATGTGCTTTCATTCGAGCATCAATATCATTTGTCACACCAGTATAAAATGAACCATCCCTGCATTCAAGAATATAAACACACCACTGTTTTTTCATGTAATTAGTTTCATCTGATTGTTTATATATTTTCCAAAAACAATTTAAACAGAATAATTAATTATATATTATGGCTCAAGGATATTATTCTAAATCAAAAAATCCTCCTTTAACAGAAGAGGAAATTAAAGAGAAATATAAAGATATTAAAGAAGAACTACAAGAAGTTTTGGAATGGAAAAAAGAAGAGGAAGCGAAATTAAATGATCCCGAAGCATCGCCGCAGAAAAAAGGAGCAACTAAAAGGGCGTTGAAAAAAGTCGCACGAAGAATCGACACTGTTAACGGTCAAATAATTTATTGGAAACTTAGAGTAAAAGGAGAAAGTCATTTCAAAGCAAGTTTAGAAAAAAATGAATATTGGGCAAGTTGTA
>CAZEZA010000012.1:5218-9260 GCA_964516415.1 Candidatus Woesearchaeota archaeon
TCTTTCTTGAACTTGATGACATTTTCAACAAAGCCCTCTATCTTCTGTTCATGACTTACAATTATTAATTGTTTTACATTTAGTTGTTGTAAAACATCTCTCATTTTATCTAATTGTTTTTCAGAAAAACCATCTGTTGGCTCGTCTAAAATGACGAGGTCTTTTGTTTTTATTTTACTCATAAGAGAATTTATTACCTGATTAAGTGAAAGCCGATAAGCCAAAGCAATCGCTGTTCTTTCTCCACCTGAAAGATAAGCATAATCTAATTCATAATCTTGGTGTTCTATTATTGGAGTAAAGTCATCATTAAGATAAACATTAAACAAATCAGAAACCAGCATGGAAAACCATTCTGAAAATAATTGTGAAAATTCTGCCTTAAGTTTTATCATTACATTTTTTTCAATAGAAGAAATAAGAGAGATAAAATTTTTAGAAAGCCAATTTTCCAGTTCAGCCAGATAATTTAATTGATTTTTAATTTCTTCTGTTTTTTTTATTTTTTCTTTTAACTCTTTTATTTGAACAGAAAAAAAATCAATATCTTTTTTTAATTCTACAATTTTTATTTCTGCTATTCTCTCCTGTCTTGAAAATTCTTCAAGTTCCTTTTGTTTTGTTTCAAAAAGATTATCAAATTTTTTTAATTCAAAAATAGAACTTTCTAAAGTTTCAATATGTTGGTTTAAAAGATTAATATCTTTCTTAAAAAAAATATTTGATTTTTGAATTTCTTCAAGCCGGATTTGTTTTTCCTGAATTTCCTGAAGCTTAATTTTTAATATTTTCAAATCAGTTATTTCTTTTTCTTTATCATAAATTTCTAAATTAATTATTTTTATTTTTTCTGATAAATTTTGTTTTTCTTTTTCCTGAATTTCAATCTTCCTATTATTTTCTGCTATATCTGACTGTAATTTATTTAGAACATTAGTTCTGTAAAGAGCATCAACATTTTGCAAACAAGTAGGACAAATTTCTAGATTAGAAATCTTTTGTTCTAATTTTTTATTTTCTTCATTCTTAAAATTAAAAGAATTTATTTGAGAATTAATTTCTAAGTTCTTTTCATTAAATTTCTCCATTTCTTTTTTGATTAATAAAATTTCCTGCTCAAGTTGAAAAATTTTTGATTCGTCAAATTTCAAATTTTCCAATTCTTTTATTTGAAAATTAAGTTGCTCTATCACTTTAGTATTACTTGAGAAGGTTTCTTTTTTATTTGAAATCATTATCTTTGTCTTTTCAATTTCTTGCTTAAATTTATTTTTTTCTTCCATCTTTTTAGAAATTTCTTCTTTTTCTTCCTGTATTTTTTTCCTTTCCTCTTTTTTTAAAAAAAATTCTTTATTTGCCAAAATAAGATTTCCTTGTTTTGACTCCAATTCTTTTTCTTTTGAAAATATTTCCATTTTATCTTGCTCAAAGTTTGCAATAAATCCTTCTTTTATTCTTTTTTCTTCTCTTATTTTAAAAGTTACCACTGAAATATTTTCTAAAATTTTTTTATATTTATCAATTCCAAAAACATGCCTCAAAGTATTTATCCTTGTTTCTGAATCTTGCAAAATAATTTGCTTCATTTCTTCCTGAGGAGTATAAACTGTAAATTTATAGAGAATATTTTGTTTCCTTGAAAATTCTTTAGGATAACTTAATAATTCCAGAACTTGATTTTTTAATTCAGTGACAGAAATTGTTTTTCTCTCTCCATTAATTGTTATTGAACAAGAATCTTGTGAAATTGTTTTCTCTCTCTTCAAAGTTCTTTCAACAATTATTTCCTTATTTCCAATTTCAAACTCCATTATAACTCCTCCTTGTTTTTCTCCATTTCTTAATAAAGCAGAACCTCTTTGCCCTGGCTGTAATCCAAATAATGCAAATTCTATCCCTAAAAGAATTGAAGTTTTTCCAGAACCAATATCTCCTGATAACAAAGTAGAACCTTCGGGGAATTCTATTTCTTGTTGCTCATAACTTCTTATATTATTTAAGATTATTTTTTTTAGTTTCATTTTAAAATTTCAAAATCTTTTTAGCCTCTCCTATAATTCTATTTGTAAAAGCTTCTGATTTTTCTCCTTCTTGTTTTTCAATTGAAAGACTATTTATTAATTGAGGAATTAATTTATTGAAATTAGAGGGATTTTTCTCTGAATAAATATTTATTGCTTCCTCTTCTATGTTTTCTATATCTTTAATTTCAATTTCCAATTCAAGTTCTTTTGTCTTTAAATCATGAATATTCTTTAATACAAAATAAGCATTTTTTCTTTTTGCAAATTCTTCAATTTGTGAGAATTTTATATCTGAATTTTTTCCATTTTCTAATTCTCCACTAAGTCTTAAAAGAACTATTTTATCATCTATATTTTTCTTATCTAGTTCAGAAATTATTTGTTCTGTTGCTGTAAGTGCATTTTTTAATTTGATATCTAGAGATATGATTTCTTTTATTTTTAATTCTATTTTTTGTAATGAATCTTCTGATTCAGTGTCCACAATGTAAAAACTTCCATTTTGTAAATCTTCAAGTTCTTGAAAATTATTGGGAAATATGGGTCCGGGATAAACAAAATTTTGATATTGAAAATCCATGTGCAGATGTCCTAAAGCATAATAATCTACTTTTGGCAATAAATTTGTTTCTATGGCATCAATTGGTAAAGTTCCTTTTGCCTTGTCAATTGTTGTATGCAACATAAAAATCTTGAACATGCCTGGGGAATCATTTAATTTTATTTTTCTTAAGTCAGGTATTTCTAAACCTGATTTTTTCCCGGGATAACCATAAATAGCAACACCCTCATAAATTACAGGATTTAATGTTATAATTCCTTCTTTTTCTTCAAAGTTTACTACGTTCTTGCAAAATCCTGCTTTTTCTAAAACATCTAAAAAAGTTTTTCCAGAAACAGAATAATCGTGAGAGCCAGCAATAATAAAACAAGGGATTTTTGCTTCTTTAAGTTTTTTAAATTCAGCGAAAGTTTCTTTTAGAATTTCAATTCCAGGGTAAGCTGAATCAAACAAATCCCCCGCTATAAGAATAAAATCCAATTTTTTTTCTATACAAATATCAATTGCTTTTCTAAATGATTGAAAATTTAAATCCTGCAGTGGCTGTTGCTTCCATCCTCCTAAGTGAACATCAGAAATGTGTGCAAATCTTGGCATTTTTTTTAAAAAAGTTTATAATCTTAAAAAGTATAAATATATAAAAATAATGGTGATTTAACATAAAAATGAGGATTAATATTCTTTTTGGTGGGGAAGCAGGGCAAGGACCCAACATTCTTACACATATTTTGGGAGAAGCACTTGTAAAGCAAGGCTATTATGTTTTTTATTCTAGAGATTATCAATCCCTAATAAGAGGGGGACATAATTTTAATGTATTAACTTTTTCAGATAAACCTGTTTATAGCAATGATATCCAAATTGATATTTTAATTGCATTAGATGAAAATACAGAAGAAATTCACAAAAAAAATTTGAAAAAAGAAGGGTTGATTCTAAAAGGACATCCTTCAAATATGTATTATGCTGGGAAATTATTTAAAATTCTTGGATTGGATTTTGAATTTCTTGAAAGAGAATTAAAAGAGTTAGAAAAGAGATTTGATGAAAATATTAAAGAATCAAAAGAGGGATATGCAAGTGCTGAAAAGAGTATTGAACTTGTGAAAGTCTCTTCTAAAAAATCTTATTTTATGAATGGGAATCAGGGAATTTCAGAAGGAGCAATAAAATCTGGATTGGATATTTATTATGCGTATCCCATGACTCCTGCAACTCCTGTTCTTGGGGAACTTGCAGAAAAGCAAATTGAGAATAATTATATTGTTTTGGAATTGGAAAATGAAATTGCTGTTGCAAATGCAGGTGTTGGGAGTTCTATTACTGGCGCAAAAACAATGGTTGGAACTTCAGGAGGAGGTTTTGATTTAATGGGAGAGACTTTGAGTTTGACTGGAATTGCTGGTGCTCCTTTGGTTTTTTATTTATCACAACGTCCTGGACCTGGAACAGGTGT
>CAZEZA010000013.1:0-9205 GCA_964516415.1 Candidatus Woesearchaeota archaeon
AATTTTGGTGTTTGAACACCTGTTTGAACACCTGTTTGAACAGCATAAACAGCTGACTGTTTATTAAACAGCTGTTTGTTTTTCATTATATTTTTGTTTGTCTTAAACTCTCCCATAATTGAAACAATATTTTTAACCCCTTCAACTTCATTTTGTATCGACGATAAAATGTCTTTTAAGTCTTCAATTTCTTTTTTTTGCAAATTTTTTTCAGAATCAAGATGTCTAATCCAACCACTTATAGAATTCATATCTTTTTTTACAGATTCAAAACCTTTCCTTGTATCTTCTTTTACTTTTTCAACCCCTTTTTTCCCAAAAAACCAACCAAACATATTATTATCCTACAAAACATTATTTAAAAACTTTTTGTTTTCGTCGATAAAATCTTCTTTTTCATCAAAAGAAAAACTAAAAAAATTCTCTAATTTTTTACTATTTTTTCATCAAAAATAGCTTGTTTGTTTTAAAAAAATTAGTTAAACAGCCTGTTTAAACACTTTAAACACCCTTTAGTTTTATAAAAGTATAGTTCACGTTCATTAACCCCACCTTAGTGCACAACCCCTGCTAAGCACTAAAATTAATGCTGAAAATTTGTTTGATTTAAAATATAAATAAATAAAAAGAATAAACTCTCTTAAAATTTATGGTAAATTATAGAAAAGAAAGAAAAATCAATTTTCTAAATTTAGATGAAAAACCTGAAGAATATTCCTTAATCAATAAAGAAAGATTGTTAGATATAAAATGTCCTTTAGATCAAACATTTCTAGTACAAGGTCCAGGTTATTTTGATCCTTTAATAAAATGCCCAAAATGCGGATTGTTTTATGATAATCATGATTTATCTCCAGAAAATTTGCAATTACAATTAAATTCTTATTTAAAAGGATTCAAAATAAAATTAAAACAAATAGAAAACGAAAGATCCAATCTAATTAAAATTTTAAATTTTGCATATTCAAGAAGCTATTTATATAAAAATTCATAAAATCCTTTTTTAACTATCTTTTTTCTTGAAAAATAAAGATTTTCAGTAATATTTATATACTTAGGGCACGGTAAATGAACGTGAACTATACTTTTATAAACCTTAGTGCACGTATTTACTTATGAAAGAGAGAGGAACTAATAAAAAAGCTCCAATAAAAGCTTTAATCTTTGATGTTGGAGGTGTTTTGCAATTAGGAGGTTATTCTAAAAAAATCTATAGAAAACATAGAACTTTAGGAGTTCATAATTATATATCGAGGAAAGTAGGAGTTTCTTTAGACCAATATTTTGATTCTATAGATGTAACTTATGCAAAATCAATTGAAGGAACAATTCCTGAAAAAAAAGTATCAAGGATATTTACTAAAAATTTGAAAATTCCTGAAAAAAAATTAAAAAAACTTTTCAATCAAGCATATAAAAAAAATTTCAAATTCAATAAACAGCTGTTTAAACAAGCATTAAAATTAAAAAAGCATGGATATAAAATAGCAATTCTCTCAGATCAATGGCATCTATCTAAAAAAGCTCTTATACCAGATAAGTTTTTCAAAAAATTTGATAAGATTGTTGTTTCTTGCGATGTAGGGATAAGAAAACCAAATCTTCAAATTTATAGATTAATCCTCAAAAAAATTAAAATTCCTGCAAAAGACTGTATTTTTATAGATAATCAGGAATGGAATCTCAAGCCAGCTAAGAAATTAGGAATGAAAACTATCTTGTTTCAAAATAATAAACAGCTGTTTAAACAGCTGTCAAAATTAGGTATTCAATATGGAAAACCAAATTAAGCCATTAGCAGCAATTTATATCCGTGTTTCTACAGAAGAACAGGTAAAACATGGAATATCTCTCTCAGCTCAAGAAGAAGCTCTAAAAAATTATGCTGCTGCTTTAGGTTATGGAATTTTCAATATTTATAGAGATGAAGGAAAGTCTGGAAAAGATATCAAAGGAAGGCCTGAGATGAAACAAATGCTTTTAGATGCACAAACTCGCAAGTTTCAAGCAATATTTATTTACAAACTTGATAGGTTTTCTAGGAGTTTAAGAGATTTAATAGAAACTATAGAAAAACTTAAAGATTGGGGCATAGATTTTATCTCTTTGCAGGACAAAATAGAAACTACTTCTGCTTCTGGAAAACTAATGTTTCACATAATTTCAGCTTTTGCAGAATTTGAACGAAATGTAACAAGTGAAAGGACAAAATTTTCAATGGACAAAAGAGCAAGAGATGGAAAAGTAGTCTCAAGAGCCCCTTTTGGTTACAAATTAGAAAATAAAGAATTAATTCAGGCAAAAGATTCTTATTTAGTCCAGGAGATATTTCAAGATTTTTTAAATAATAAAATAAGTTTAACACAATTAGCAAAAAAATATGGGTTTTCTGTTAATGGATTAAAAAAAATCCTTTCAAATCAAACTTATTTAGGAAAAATTAAATTTGATGGACAAATTCATCAAGGATCTCACCAACCTCTTCTTTCTTCAACTTTATTCAACCATGTCCAAAACAAATTAGAAAAATTAGGAATAAGTATTAATAACTAATTAGTGGTTACAAATAAAAAGTTTTATAAATAAAACTCTTTCTATAATAAAATGAAAAAGGAAATAACAATTGGAGCACTAATTAAATTAGAACCAACACAAGATAAAGATAGGAATAATAACTTCTTGGAAGATATTAAAAAAAGATACAAACCACAAGAAAAAAACAGCCTTAAAAAAGGATTATTCTTAATAGCAGCATTGGGAATCTTTGCCTATTCTCTATACACAAACCTTTGTTCGCCAGTTACAAATCAAAATTCTTCTTATATAGAGAAAGATTCTTCTGCATCTAAAAAAGTAAACAAATCTGATTCAACTTTTGAATTTATATGTACTCCGTTGGTGCCAGTTCAGATTAATCACTCTACAGAAAATGCATATATTCAAATTTTGAAAACTTTTCCAAAACTTTCTTTAGATTCTCCATTGTGCGACCACATGCAAATTTTTGTTTGGAAACCAGATTTTGAGATAATACATAATAAAATATCCTATAGGGGTGAAGATAACAAAATGCTTTATTCTGAATGGTATCATGTAACCGGAGAAATTAATGGTGATAAAGTAACTATTAAAGACATGGATGGAGATGGGATTCCTGAAACCTTATCCCATGACAAAAAAAAATTAGAAGAAAAGATTAGTCTTCCTAATGGTCAACTTCAGCGGATTTTTTATCTTAGTAAGGAATCTATCAATAGAGAGACAATAATTTTAGGTTCAAATGTTGATAAAAATAAAATTCCTTATGATAAAAAAGATTCCTCTGAAAAAGATAAAGACTTAATTAAAAAAGCATATAAACTTTTTTTTGATTGTTTGGAATATTATAATAAAGAAATTTATGAGAGAAAAAACGGTATAGAAAGAATAATTCTGAAAGAATAACTTTTAGATTTTAAGAATAGAATTATCTCTTGGAACTTTGTCTTTTCTTTCTGGCCTTACTGTCTCCTGGTTTGCACATTTCTTTTCTTCTAACATCTGCGACAAGCAAATTTCTATCATAATCTAAATATGCTTTTGACAATAAATCTGATTTAGAGAAGTCAACAATTGCTTTTGCCAAAGCAAGTCTAGAAGCTTCAATTTGGCTTTTTTCTCCTCCGCCTCTAACATTAATTGAAACATCAAAATCTATTTTCCCAAGAATTTCTTTAGCGATTCTTATTGGTTCTTCAATTTCAAGCACATTAAATCTTTGAAAAGTTTTGTAATCTTTTTTATTGATACTAATTTTTCCAGAACCTTGAGTGATAACTGCTCGTGCAATTGCTGTTTTTCTTTTTCCAGATGCAATTATTTTTTTCATTTTGTAAATTCTTTTACTTGAGAAAATTTAGTTCTTTTTTCTTTTCCTCCAACAATCTTTTTAGAGTCTTGAAACTCTTTTGGAATTCCAACATAACATTTTATTTTTTTATAAGCTATTTTTCCTCGTCCTTTTCTATGGTCAGGAAGCATACCCCTTATAGTTCTTTTAACTATTTTTTCACTTGTTTTAGAATGCTTTGGACCTTTTTGACTGCTTCCCACCCTTCCTCTTTTTTTTTCAAAACTTTCTTTAATATTTTTTTTGTTTCCTGTTATTATTATTTGATCACAATTTAAAATAATTATCTCTTCTCCTTTAAGCGCTTCTTTAGCGACATGGCTAGCCAATCTTCCTAAAATTGCATTTTTTCCATCTATTACTTTCATTTTAAAAACCTCACATTTTTAGCATTAGGATTTGATTTAATTTCTTCCAATATATTAGAAACTTTACAACTTGTGTTTAACAATTTTTCTTTTGCCTTTTCAGAAAAATTTAATGCAACAATATTAATTTTTTTATTTAATTCTCCTTGTGAAAGAACCTTCCCTAGAATAACTATTGTTTCTCCGTCTTTTGATTTTTTATCTATCTCTTCTAAATTTATATTTTTTCGATTTTTCCTTGGACCAGAAAGAATTTCTGCAATTTCTCTCCAAGCCTCATTTTTTTTAGCGGCAATTATAGTTTCAACTAGTTCTTTATTTTTTTTTCTATTCAATTGTTTTTCTATTAAAGTTTTCGATTTCATTTGTTAAAAATTTCTTGTTTTTGACCACGTAGGATTTAATCCTGCATTTATTATAACAGAATCATAAGATCCCGCTAATACGCGATTAACTCGCAGGTGAAAATTGGAATAAATAATGATTTATAAAACTTGTTATGCAGAAAGAAGGATTCGAACCTTCGTAGGCACTGAGCCACGAGAGCCTTAATCTCGCCCGTTTGACCACTCCGGCATTCCTGCATTAAAATACCATTAATTTTCCCTATAAAAAACTTTATAAGTGTTTAATTTCAAATATATTTGAAGACAGTCATAATAGGTTGGAAACACCTGTTCCCTTTCCGAACACAGAAGTTAAGCTTCCTATGTTAATGGCAGTAGTTTCCTACAAGAAGCCAAACCATTAAGCTGTCTTTCATATTCTTTTTATAGTATTGTTTCTTTATTTTTTTATGAAAAAAATTTCAAAAATAGAAGCAGAAAAACAAATCAAAGAATTTTTTTCTAATATAAAAAATAAAACTCCAAAAGAAATTAAAAAAATAAAAAGACTTGCAATGAAGAAGAATGTCCCTCTTAAAGAACTAAGAAAAAAATTCTGTAAAAAATGTTCCTCTCCTTATAGAAATCCAAAAGTAAGAATAAAAAATAATATTAAAAAAATAATCTGTGAAAATTGTGGATATTCTGCTCGGTGGAAGTTAAAATTATGATTTCTTAAACTTTCCAACAAGTTCAATTAAATCAGTCTGTCCTAAAAATACAGACCTACAACAAGGTCTTTCTAAACCAAGTTCATCTAAAACTTTCTTGGAATTTTCTCCTTCTGATGCTCTTTTTTTATATTCCTCCCATAAATGACCAATAGGTTTTCCACAGGAAAAACATCTAACTGGAATTATCATATTATTGATTCTACATCTTTATTTTTAAAACTTACTATAAACAGTTAATTTTAAATAAACATAATATTCTCTAAAAATAAGGTGTTGGACATCAGAAGCCTTATTTCTGAAAAACAAAATGAAGAAAAATGCAATAATTGAATTGAAAGATGTAAAGAAGCATTATTATATGGGCAATAATATTGTTAAAGCATTAGATGGCGTCGATGTAAAGATAAATAGAGGAGATTTTGTTGTTGTTGTTGGACCAAGTGGTTCAGGGAAAAGTACAATTATGAATATGATTGGGGCTCTTGATTTAGCTACAAATGGGGATATTTTTTTAGATGAACAAAATATTGAACATTTTGATGAATCTCATTTGGCACAAATAAGAGGCAAAAAAATAGGATTTGTATTTCAAACATTTAATCTAATTCCTACTTTGACTGCATTAGAAAATATTTCATTGCCTATGATTTTCCAAGGTTTAGAAAAACATGAAAGATTAGAAAGAGCTGAAAAAATTTTAGAAAGTGTGAAATTAACCCCTAGAAAAAATCATTTACCAAAAGAACTTTCTGGAGGAGAAAGACAAAGAGTCGCTATTGGAAGAGCATTAGCAAATAACCCAGAAGTGATTCTTGCAGATGAACCAACAGGAAATTTAGATTCAAAAACAGGATTAGAAATTATTAATTTGCTTATCGACTTAAATAAGAAAGGAAGAACAATAATTTTAGTGACTCATGATTTAAATCTTGTAAAATATGGTAATAAAATTTTAAGGATAAAAGATGGTAAAATTGTTAAGTGATTGTAGTAATTTATTAAAAGTAACAAGAGATAAATTTATAAAAGGTTTTTAATTTGAAAATTTGGAAATGAAACAAAATACATTAATAATATTCTGTATGATTTTAATTAGTTTGACTTTTGTTCAGGCGATTACAATAAAAGATGTTTCAAGTTCTCCAGAGGAAGTTATTCCTGGGGATGTTGTAACTATTTCCATTGAAATTGAAAATATTTTTGATTATGATATTGAAAATTTAAATGTTAAATTAAATTTAGAAGAAGTTTCTTTTGCCCCTTATCAATCAAGTTCTGAAAAATATCTGGATGAATTAGAAGAGGGAGATGAAGAAAAATTTACATTTAAATTAATTGTTTTGCCTGAAACACAATCTGGAATTTATAAAATTCCTGTTGAAATAAATTATGAATATGGGGATGAGAATTCTACTTTAATACCTGCTCCAACAAAAAATGAATTAATTAGTATAATTGTGAATTCAAAACCAGAATTAAAAATTTCGTTAGAAGATTCTGTTGTTTTGATAAAGGGAAAAGAAAATGATATTTCAATTAAGATTGTCAATTCTGGTTTAGGAGATGCTAAGTTTGTTTTTTTGAAGGCAAATGATGTTTCTGGCATAAAATTTTTAACAGAAAAAGAACAATACTTAGGAGATGTAGATAGCGACGATTTTGACAGTGTTGAATATAATGTATATCTTGATGGAGATTCTTCTAAAACAATTAGTCTTCCTGTTATTTTAAAATACAAAGACTCAACAAATAAAGAATATACTGAAACTTCAATAATTACTTTGAAGACTTATTCATTAAAAGAAGCTCAAGAATTAGGGCTCGTTGAAAAATCAAATTACACAATATATTTTCTAGTAGGAATCTTGTTTATTGGTTATTTTATTTATAGAATTGTAAAAAAAAGAAAATTGAAAAAGAAAAGAGAGGAATAAATGAAAGACTATTTCTTTTTAGCATTTAATAATCTTAAAAGAAGAAGACTTAGAAGTTGGTTGACTATGATTGGGATTTTTATTGGAATTGCTGCAGTTGTTGCTTTGATTTCTTTAGGGCAAGGACTTCAGAATACTATTGAAGAACAATTTGAGCAATTAGGGAGTGATAAGATAATTATAATGCCTAAGGGTATGGGGCCTCCAGGAAGTGCAGGAGGTTCATTAATATTAACTTCAAAGGACATTAAAGTGATTGAAAATGTCAGGGGAGTTGAATATGTCTCAGGATATTTAGTTAAACAAGGACAGGCAAAATATAAAGATGAATCTGGAATTGGTTTTGCTACAGGAGTAACAGCTGAAGATTTTGAGTCTATGATGGAAATATCTGGTTTGGGAATTATTGATGGAAGGGGATTAAAAGATGACGACAAGTTCAAAGTTGTTGTTGGGTATAATCATATTTACAAAGATACATGGGACAAACCAATGCAAATAGGAAGCACAATTGAAATGGAAGGATATGATTTTAAAGTTATTGGAGTTTTAGATAAAATCGGAAATCCAATCGATGATAGTGCTCTTTATGTAATTAAAGATGTTTTAAAAGAAATTTTAAATATTGAAGACGAGGAAAGCCAGATTATCGCAAAAACTGCTTCTGGATTTGACCCTGTTGATGTTGCTGAAACAATTGAAAGAAAATTAAGACAGTTTAGAGGAGAAAAAGAAGGACAAGAAACATTCATAGTGCAAACTTCTGAACAGCTTTTGGAATCTTTTTCAAATATTTTTGCTGTTGTTCAAGCAGTTTTAATTGGTATTGCAGCAATTTCCTTGCTTGTAGGAGGTATTGGAATTATGAATACTATGTACACATCTGTTTTGGAAAGAACAAAAGAAATAGGTGTAATGAAAGCTATTGGAGCAAAAAATTCTGATATTTTGCTTATTTTTTTATTTGAATCAGGACTTTTAGGGTTGATTGGAGGGATAATTGGAATTGGGATAGGAATAGGGTTAGGAAAATTTACAGAATATATTGCATTAAATGCTCTAGGAACTAATTTACTTCAAGCATCTTTTCCAGGGTATTTAATTATTGGAGCATTATCCTTTTCATTTTTAATTGGAACACTTTCGGGAATTCTTCCTGCAATGCAAGCAGCAAAATTAAAACCAGCCGATGCCTTGAGATATGAATAATTAAAATGAAAGATAGTTTTTTAAACAAAACTTTTCTGAGTAAGTTATGAAAAAGAAGATTAGAACCAAGGGAAAATTGCAATTTCGAAGGTATTTTCAAGAATTGGAAAAAGGAGATTCTGTAGCAATTGTGAAAGAACTAGCAGTGCAATCAAGTTTTCCAGCAAGACTTCAAGGCAGAACTGGCTTAGTTGAAAGTAAGAGAGGAAAAGCATATATTATAAAAATTAAAGACCAAGCTAAAGAAAAAAAATTTTTGATTGAGCCAATACATTTAAAAAAAATAAAGATTAAATAAGATAATAAATTTTAATTAAGGAGAAATTCAAATATGATAAAAAATAATAAACAATTAAGTATGATTGAAGTTGTTGAATACATTAAAAGAACTAAAGATAGTGAAGGAGATTTAATTGGATTTATGAAAAAATTCATAAAATTAAATTTAAAAGAATCTAAAGAATTAAAGAAAAAAATAGAAGAATTAGAATTAATGAAAATTAAACCAGAACATATAATAAAAATAATTGATTTGATGCCAGAAAATGTAGAAGACTTAAATAAAATTTTTGCAGACATTAGCTTGGATGAAGATGAAAAAAGAAAAATACTTGAAACAATTAAAAAATTTAAATAATGAAAATGGAAAAAGAAGAATATGCAATAATATTAGAATATTTACCAAACGGCTATCCTTTGGAAGGAAAAATGATGCCAATAGCCCAAGCCATAGGAGAAAAAAATT
>CAZEZA010000014.1:0-9157 GCA_964516415.1 Candidatus Woesearchaeota archaeon
GCATTTAAATTATGAACAACATTACCACCAGCAACTGTTCCGAGATGCTGGTCTGTCCAATCGGAATTAGCAACCCAAGTTGTTTCATAATAATCTAAAGCAGTTCCAGAATAGACTGTAGTCATTTCATAAACGATAACTCTGTAATAATATGCTTCTGTAAGTAAAGTTCCAATTAATCCAGTGGTTTTATCTAAATGAAAAACTCCATCTGCTCCAGTTATAACTAAAATATTATTATTATCTATACCAAACATTTGTATTCCTTCACTTCTATCAGAACTATAACCAACATGGTCATAAGACCAACTATTTGCATCTGTCCCATCTGTTGAAATTAGAACAGTAACAGCTAAGTTTCTCAATGGAGCATTTAAATTATGAGTTACATTTCCTCCAACAGTAGTTCCGAGATGTTGATTAGTCCAGTCTGAATTAGCAACCCAGCCAGTATCATAAGTTTCTATTGAACCAACTTCTGCACCAATCGCTTGAGATATATTTCCATAAATTAAACCTGAAACATTTAAATCTTCATTTATTGTAACATTCCCAGTAACATTCAAATTTCCAGTAATTCTTACCCATCCATCAACAAGGTTATCAATAATTTCTCCAAATGCAAATGTTATTTTTTCTCCGAGAGTTAAGTTTCCTGTTATACTAACATTACCATCATAAATTGCAACAGATGATGTGTTTGTCCAAACTGTTTGATTGTATAACCAGTCACTAACATTTGTTTGTTTTAATATCAAATCTCCAGTTATGTTTGCACTTCCAATAATATTTAATTCGTGCGAAGGAGTAGATGTTCCTATTCCAACATTTCCATCTGATTTTAAAACTAATTGATTTGTGTTTATTCCTGCTTTTGTAGAAGCTTCAAGATACATTGTTGAAGGGATTTCTCCTCCAGAACCAAAATCATCACGCAGAACCCTAATTCGTGATGCTTCTTGAAATGAAACTCCTTGAGTTCCCCACCATTGTATCATTCCTAAAGCAAGACCATCTTGAGTTGCATCAAAATTTCCAATGTAATCACTATCTGCTCTTCTAAAATTTAAAATAGATTGGTGTCCAGGACTAACCCCTCCATTGTCATAAGTATCAATATAAATATTTGCATCAGTAGCACTTTTAGCAACTCTAAATAATCCCTCAGGAGTTATAGTCCCTATTGAAATACTTGAAGCATTTGAGATTCTTGCATTATTTATAAAAGATAAATCTCCAGTCATAGTATCTCCAGTTATATTGACATATAAAGTAGATGACCCTATTGTTTGATTATAATTATAATCATCATAAGGAGAAGATTGGTTGTAAAGCCAATCATAAACACTCTTATCTTTAATGTAAATTTCTTCTGTTGTGTTTATATTTCCTATAACTGTTAAATCATCAATAATAGTCAAATTCTGTTTTGTTACATCTAAAGAAGTTATATTATAGAAATAACCAACTTGCGCATAAATATCTCCATTAATTATAGAAACTCCATCATTTAACCAACCACCATTAAAATCAGCATTTGCAAAATAAGAGGTTCCTGTGACATTTAAATCTCCATCTACATTTAACTTTTGTTGAGGGGTTGTTGTTCCTATTCCAACATTGTAATTCAAATCTTTTGTGAATAAATTACTTCCTGAGATATTCCATAATGATTGATTGTAATTATAATTTATTGAAGAATACAAACTATCCGTCAAAGTTTGATTGAATGTTAAATTTCCTTTTGCAATTCCTGTTAATAAAGAACCATTTCCTATAAAATAACTTGCTGTAACATTTCCAGTTACATTTAAGTTTCCAGTAATCCTTACTAATCCATTAATAATATTATCTATAACTTCACCAAATGCAAAAGTTATTTTTTGTCCAAGAGTTAAATTTTGCATTTCATAATTGTTTTCTGGATTAAGATTCTCTGTTACATTTGTCCTAAATGAATAAGGTGCAGAAGTTAAATTAATTCGCGGAGTCATTTCAGAATCATCTCCAACAGCAATCCCCAAATAATACTGTTCTGCAAATGATAGATTTACATCTTTTAGAATAAAATAATAAATTCCATCAGAGCCCACACTAATTGTTTGGTTTGTAACGTTCCAAAGAGAACTTCCTCCTGTAATAACATTATAAATTTTAAATGTCATATTATAATCCCCATCTAACACGCTTCCAGAATTATTAGTTAATTTTCCCTGCAAATTCAATGTTGAAGGAATTGCAAGAATTCCTGGAATTAAAATTGCTACAAGAAAGATTATAGTAAAAATATTATTTTTTTTCATTTTTATATTTTAATTTAATTTTTTTAATGTCTTCTATAACAAGACTTTTGACAAATTCAGTTTTTTTAATGCCCAAGCTATCGGCTATTTTTTGGATAATTTTATCCATTTCTTTAGATATAGATATTTTTATTTCACCCATTTTTTTCACTAAAATCTCACTAATTAGTGAGGAATTTGAGGTATTTAAATATTCCTGGAATTTTAATTATCTGTCTTCTGGAAGTTTCCATGGTCTCCCAAGTGCTTTGTAAATTTCTCTTTCTGTTTTGCTTGCAATTCTTTTCTCTTTTTTGAAAAGTCCATGATTATTTAATTTCATTCCTTTTCTTTTAGCAACCATTCGTAATCCAATACCTGAACCAGTTTTACTAGAATAAGCTAATAAAGTTGCACCCCATTCTTCAGGAATTGTATAATATAATTCAACTTTTACTCCCTGAATTTTCCATGTTGATTCATGTTCTCCACCTTGTAAGTATTTTCCTTTTTTGCTCAAAAATTCTTTAAGTTTTTCTTTGTCTTTTGGAATTAAAACAATATCAATATCAATTGGATTTTTTTCTTTCCGTCTTATACTTCCAGCAATTTGAATTTTTTTACAATATGGTTTAAGAGATTTAACAAGAGAATTGGCTAATGTCACAACTTTCATTAAGATATAATTGTTTTATTATTTATAAATTTTAAGATGTTTAAAGACAGAAAAGAAATTGGAAAAAAACTTGCGAAAACATTAGGGAAATACAGGAAAGAAAAAGTTAAGTTAATTTTTTTCTAAAAAATTATGAAATAAGTAGGAGCTTCCTATTTCCATTGAATTATATTTTTTATCATTTAGCTTAATTATCTTTTTTGTGCCATATAATTCTAAAGCCAAATCTATTATTTCACATCCATTTTTTGTTTTAATTACTTTTCCTATACTCTTTTCTTTATTCCTTAATTTTGAACTTTTATCTGCATTTTTATAAAGTTTATTAAAATAATTATAAGATTTTCCTATCATATTAACATCTGTAAAATCAGTTACCCCCCACATATCAGAAGTATACCCTTTCTTCTCACTTATAACTACTCCATCTAATTCTTTTTGTTTCCAAAAAGCAACTCTTCCAAGAGGTTTAAATCCATCGTACTGACATTCTTTATGCCATTTTCCATCATAAAAAACCAAATCTTTTTCTATCTCAGAATAGCCATGCTCGGCTAATACTTTCCATTCTGATTTTATTCTTTCAATTACATGTTTATTAATCATAATGTTATTACTTATAAGTAACTATTTAAATGTTTTTATTATTTATAAATTTTATTTTGTTATAATCTCTAGAGCATCTCTATGTTTCAAGACATAATTCTTACCTAAAACTCTTTTTGTTTTTGCATTTATTGCTTTAATAAAATTATTTCCAAAATCAGTGTGCAAAAAAAAAGCAAAGTCCAAAGCTGTGCTTGCTTCAGGAAGCAAAAAACAATCTGGGAGAATATTTCCTTTGCTGTCTTCAAGTTTATTTGCACTTGCTGGAAATACTGCAATATATTTTAATAAATCAAAAACAGCATAATTTAAAATAGTTTGAACACCTGTTTTTTCATAAATATCTAAAACATTTTTTTTAATTTTATCTAAAGCTTGTTTTTGTCTTGTGCCCTTTAGGGTATTTTCAGTTAAATTTCCAATAACCTTAAAATTTTTTTCACCAGGAATATATTCAATTAATTTTAATTTTGCTGCTTCTTTTAAAGCAAGTTCTGAATCTGCAGAACACGGTATAATTGTTAAATTTGGAAATTCTTTTTTTAATTTCTCATAATTTTCTTTTCCTTTTTCAGTGTCAATTTTGTTTGCAGCAATAACCATTGGTTTTGTTAGATGTCTTAATTCATGCACAAAATTCATTAATTGTTCTTCATTCCAAGTGGTAGGATTTTCAACATCATAATTTAATTTTAAGACAACATCTTTAACGTCATTTTCTTTAACTTTTAAGCCTGAGAATTGTTTAGCAACTGCTTTGGCAAAATTCTGTTTTGTATTTTGAATAGTTCTTGCAAAACCTGTCCAAACTTTTTTTAGTATTCCTAAATACCATAAATCTAATTCATTTTCTAGCATTTCAACATCTTGAACAGGATTATAATTTTTGGTTTCTTTTCCTACGGCATCTGTCGTTCCAGAAACATCTACAATATGAATAAAAACATCGGCTTGTCTTAATTCATCTAAGAATTTATTTCCTAAACCTTTTCCTTTTGAAGCTCCGGGAACTAATCCTGCAACATCCATTAGCTCAATGGGTACAAATCTTTGATGGTTTATACAAAATCCATGACTAGGATTACATTGAGTTTTAAATTCCTTGTCAATACACTCAACTTTAACATAACCAACTCCGCGATTTGATTTTATTGTAGTAAAAGGATAAGAAGCAATTTCAACTTCTGCCAAAGTCGCTGCCTTGAAAAAAGTAGATTTTCCTACAGATGGTTTACCAACAAGTCCTATTAACATAATATTAAATTAAGAGAATGGTTTAAAATTATTTCTCTACTTCCTCCTTAGAATTTTTCTTCCTTCTTTTTTTCACTATTAATAATATTATTATTAAAATCGAAACTATTAAAATTGCTGCTATTAGGAAAAAGACCAAAATTCCAAAGTTGATAGGAACCTTTTCAACAACGTCAAAGTGTGCACTTGAAGGTGCGACTCCATTGGGATAAATTAATTCAAGACCAATAATATATTTACCAAGAGGAAGCATACCTGTACCGAAATCCCGCTTAAAATTTATTTGTTTTTCAGCAAGAACTGTTTCACTTTGCGTTAAATAAATTTCACCTTCGTAATCTTTAATTTCATAATTTAAAGTTACATCAAGCCTATCCTCATCACCCAAGGGGATTAAAGTAACCTGTGTTTTTAGCTTATCTCCCTGAGGAACTTTGTAGTCTTTATTTAAAACAATAATATTTGAATCAAATAAGAGCAGTTTTGTTTTTACATTTAATATAACTAAAATTTGTTTATTTCCAATTAATATTCTTCCTGTAAAAATTCCCGGTTGACTTGGTGCTACAAAAACAACATGAAGGTCTTTTGATTCTTTTGGTGCAAGATTAAGGGAGGTTTCTTTTAAAATAATCAAGTCATCTAAGTTCAATTGTTTAATATCTATGTTTATTGAACTACTACCTAAATTTGTAACTTTTATTGTTTTTTCTATATTTGTATTTACAGCTAATTTTATATTGAATTCTGTTGGAGTAACATTTACATTTATTGTGGGAGTGGGTGTTCCTCCGCCTCCTCCAGGACTAACAGGAGCAGCAGTACAAATTCCAGCGGTACAAGTATAACCAGAAGCACATGTTCCACAATTAATTGTTCCTCCACAGTTATCAGACCAAGAATCACAATTATAACCTAAACCTGCACAAGTATCAGGACTGCAGAAGAAAAATCCTTCTATATTTTTATAGGGATTAATTATAATATTTCCACTCCCCCCAGAATTTAAAGAAATAACATCAGCATTCACAATTGGAAAAAAAATCAATACTAAAATCAATACTAAAATCTTTTTTTTCATTTAATAAGAAACCAAGAAACATTTAAAGATTTTTGTAAAACGCCCCTGCTTAACTCCCACTCCGTGAAATCTTTTTTAAATTCGCGTTGCTTATTTATTAGAAATTTCAGAAATGCTCGGATTCAAATCGGGTTCCCCTCTTTAAATTTCAGAATTAAATGTTATCTAAAGATAACATGAACGCCCCTGCCGAGATTTGAACTCGGGTCACCACCGTTCTCTAAAAAAAGAGAGAAGGTTGCATTTAGATGCATAGACTTTATTCTCTCATCGAGATTGAATCACCTCTTCATCTTTATCTATTTTTGAGAGGGTGGCATCCTTGGCCTCTAGACTACAGGGGCATCTAAAGGAAATTAATACAAACTCTTTTATAAATTTTATAGTTTATTCTATTAAGAAAACTTTGTCATTAGGTCTTACTTTTTCAGAAACTTTGATTCCAATATGATCTCCTTTTTTTGCTTCTGAGACATCTTTTTTATCTATTTGTATGCTATCTACTTCTTGTTCAAAATCAGTTGTAGTTCCTTTTATATGAATTTTACTTCCAATTTTCAATTTTCCTGAAAGTTTTATGGCAGCTACACTCACATGACTAAAGTAACTAGAAATTTTTCCAATTTCTTTTTCTTTCATATATTCTTAAAGAATAAATGATATTTAAATTTTACTGATTAGTAAATTTTTAATACTGTTCTTTTATATGATTAATATAGCCCTATAGTATAGTGGTCAAGTATACGGCCCTCTGGAGGCTGTGACCCAGGTTCGAATCCTGGTGGGGCTATTGATCCGAACCTGAAGGTTCGATAACCTAAAGGTCACGAGATCCCGGTAAGGGCTATTCGAAATCTTTTTATACTTATTGTTCTTAAATTTTCTATGGTGGTTGGAGTTACTATTTTTATTATAGCTGCATTAGTTATAGCAATTTGGGTAATAGTAGAATTAAAAAGAGTGAGGCATAAAATATTTGCTATTTTTTTGATAGGATTAATATTATTTTTATATTTTAGTTCTGCTTTTGTTTTTAAAGAACAAGACATAGATTTTAAAACTATTTCAGGATTAACAACTGCAGGCAAACTTTATTTTACTTTTCTTGGCTCTATTTTTGGGAATTTAAAAACAATAACAACTAATGCAATTAAAATGGACTGGAAAAATAATGAAACTATTGGATAAATTTAAAAAGTATATTGTATTTTATATTAAAAGTTAAGCTAATAAGATGGTGAAAAAAAAGAAGGTGAAGAGGAATGTTAAAAAATTTTCTAAAAAAAGAAATGTTGGAAAATCAAAAACAGTTCTTGTAAATAAAAGAAAAATTAATTTAGCATTAAGAAAATTAATATTTTTTGCAGTTCTATCTTTAATATCTTTTGTTTTATATAGTTTTTTGACTAATGAAATGTTTAGAAATTTATTTTCACTTTTAGCAATGATTTTTGGTTTTATTGCTGTGGGGTTTCTTATAGTTCTTTTGGTTTTTATTACTTTGAAGATTATGAAAAAGTAATTAACTTTATAAATAATTTTTTATGTTCTTTTTCTTAATAATTATTATGCCACTTTAGCTCAGTTGGTAAGAGCACTTCATTGGTAATGAAGAGGTCCTGAGTTCAACTCTCAGAAGTGGCTTGCATAACTTTTATAAATCCTTATTCTTGAAAGTTATGATGGAAAACAAATCTGATTTGGAAAATTTAAAAAAAAATTATAAAGAAATTCAGGGAGAATATAATTTGCCTAATTTTGAAAAACTTAATGAAGATTTTCATATAGAAAAACTTTCAGAAATTGAGACAGATTTTTTAGTGAGAGAAATACGTAAGTTTATGGCAGATAAATTTTCAAATTATCTTAGATTTATTGAAGCTATATTAAATCCTGTAAATTCTCCTATATTTGTTTTTTCTGTTGTTAAATCAGTTGGAGTTGAAGAAAAAAAGAAATTAACTGAGATTTATAAAAAACTTGCAAAAATTGAAATTGAATTAATTGGGTTGGATATTAAATTTATTGAAGAAAAAGAAGTTGAATTTATTAAACAAGCTTATGAAATTTGGCAGGAAATAAAAGAAGATATGTTAAGTATTTTTGAAGTAGTTAAAAAAAATTGGGATAATAAATCTGAAGTAAATGGAAAGGGATATTTTGGATAGAAGAGTTTAAAAATAAATTTAATTCTTTTGAAATATGATATTAAATATACATTTAGAATATTGTGACGATAAAGGAAAGAGATTAGAAAAAATAACTAAAATTGGAAAACCATTTAATATAATTCCAATTCCAATACTTTTTCAACCAGAAAATGAAGTTTTTCGAAATGGTGTTTATCCTTCTGATTATTTTTATCCTGAAAAAATTACAGGATTATTAAAGGAACTTTCTCAAGAAGATTGTGTTAATTTTGGACAGCAAGGTTTAATGCATTATTGTAAAGATTGTTTTAAACAGAAAGAAAAAAAAGACCCTTGGCACGAGAATGTGTGTTTATATAAAAAATCTCTTTCAGCAGAAGAACAAATGAAATTTATGAAGGAAGGGAAGAAAATTTTAGAAAATAATTTGAAAACTTCTCCGACAATTTATGTAGCACCAAATCACCAATTTGATAAAAATACAAAAATTGCTGCTCAAGAATTAGGATATAAATATTTTGTAACAAGAGGTTTGATAAATCTCTCCCCTTATGAAGAAGATAATTTAATTATTTTACCAGAAAGAGAATTAAGGGAAAATGGAGAAATATTTTATACTCATTATGATGAAATGAAGAATAATTTTGAAGGATATTTAGAATTAATTAAGAATTCTGAATCTTTGGAAAAAATTGAACTTTCTAAAAAACAAAAAATTAAAGTAAATTTGAATGATATGTTATTAATTGCAAAGAAAAGATTAAGGGATTTGGTAAAAGTTATTGCATAAATTTTTATATCCTTTTTCTGTTTTGTGTTTGATGAAAGAAAACTTGTTGATTAAAACAATTTATAAAAAACATATAAAACAATTGAAAAATCTTTCAATTCCCCATAAAAAATTAATGATATGTTTCTCTGGATTTTCTGGTTCTGGAAAAACGCATATTGCTAAGATTTTGGAGAAGAAATACAAGGGAGTTAGAATTAGGAGCGATGATATTAGGACTTTCATAAAAAAATTAAAACCAGATATAACTGATAGCGAGAAAGATAAAATTGTTTATAATTATTTAATGTGGTTATTTGAGAATTGGAAATATAAAAA
>CAZEZA010000015.1:0-9005 GCA_964516415.1 Candidatus Woesearchaeota archaeon
CTTTTCCTATCATTTCTTTAACTTCTTGTTTTTTTCCAGCAAAAATATCATGGAGTTTTGAATTAATTTCTTTTTTAATTGTTGGCACAGCATTTTTATTATCTTCTAAAAATTTGCACGGGTGATTATTCCTTCCAGTTATAACACTAATCTTCAATTTATCCCCGTTATCTTTCAATAAATATTTTTGTTCACTATAATCTTTTTTGTATTGGTTTTGTAAATTTTTGCCAGGAACAACGATTGAAGCTTTGCCTAATTTTCTAGCAATATTTAAAGCAATAGCACTTTTTCCTGTTCCACAAATTCCATGAACAAAAATAATTTTATTTCCTTCTTTAATGGAATCTAAAATTTCTTTAACAACATCTTCTTGAGATTTCCCATTAGAGAATTTTAATGGTGCAAGAAATTTCTCATCTTGATATAAATTCCACATCTTTTCTTTAAAATTATCAACATTAAAAATATTTACATACAGTTTAAACTAGAAAAGTTGAGATTGCCTGATATTTAGATAATTAATAAATTAAATTTATCCAAATAGAGCAGACAATCCTTCTGCTGCAGCTTCTTTCTTTTCTTCTTTAGGTGCTTCTTTCTTTTCTTCAACAGCAGGAGCACTTCCTCCAGCTGGAGCAGCAGAAACTAAACTTGCATTTGCAAGTTCCTCGTCTATATTAACACCTTTCAAACTAGCAATTAAAGATTTGATTTTTGATTCATCAACTTCAACACCAGCAGCTGCAACAACACTTTTCACATTCTCTTCATTAACATCTTTCCCTGCTTTGTGCAGTAAAAGTGCTGCATATATGTTTTCCATTTTATTGTTGTTCTCCTTCAGATTTATTTTCTGATTGAGTTTGAGTTTCTTCTTTTTTATCTTCTTCAATTTTTACTTCTTCATTTTTTTCTAATTTTTCTAAAGCAATTTTATTTCTCTCGGCTTTTCTGATTAAAAATTCAATTGTATCTTTACATATATAATTAATTTCAACTGCAAAAGGTAATGCTCTTCCAAAAGCTGTTTTTAATTCTTCTAATGTTTTTTCTTTATCTACTTTTATATTCAAATATAATTTCCCTTCCTGAGTGTCAAATGCCGACAATGGAACAAATCCAATTGAAAATGGTTTTATATCTAATTTATTCATTATACCTGCAGCATTTGCAGAAATTTTTTCTCCTTTTTTGACAATAACTTTTGGTTCTCTTATATGAATTTTTCCTTTTTCTATTTGAATCTGAATTCCCACAGCTCCAAATTCACTTATTGCAGGTCCGGGAACCAAATCAGTAGGTCCTGCTTGAACTTCAATATCTTCAGGAGCTTCTTGTCCAATTTTTGCTTTAGTAGGACTTTTATTTTTCATAAGTTCAGATGCAAGTTCAAAACAATCCAAATCTGAAAATAAAATTGCTACACTATCTTTAATTTGTTCTTTAATTTTTTTTATTTCTTCATTACCTGAAGAGTCTAATGTTCTAAAAATTAAATTTTTTTTAGGAACTTTAATTATTGCCTTTCCCCTTAATTTTTTCCCAATTTCTTGAAACTGAGAAGCAGGAATATTTTTTATAGAGGCAATTAAAATTGTTTTTTTGTTTTTTACTAATTCAGAAAGTTCTCTAACTACTTCAATCTTTACTTCAGAGACATGTGTTGGTTTTTTTGCTTTCATCTTATTTTTATTTTTTGCGGTTTAGTCATGGTGAATTTTATTTCTATATTTTTTATGTTTTCCTTTTCCTTCTGTAAAACTTTCAAAACAGAATTATAAATAGTCATTATATTTTCTATAATTTTTTCGTCTTTCATGCTTTGTTTCCCAACAGACAATTTTATGCTTGGTTCTTTTGTTTTTATTTTTACACTGCTGTTTATTTTTTCTTTTAATTCTTTTATTGCTTTATCATTTACATCAAAAAGCATTCCTAATTGTGGGGAAGGCATTTTTCCAGTAGGTCCTAAAAACCTACCAAAAGTTGTAGCCACTTTAGGCATCAAATTTGCTTGAGCAATAAAAAAATCAAATTTTTTTACAAGGTTTTTTAATTCTTTTTTATTAGAATAGTGTTTGAATTCTTCTTTTGTGATTGTTTCAATATCAGAATTTTTTGCTTCTAAAAATCCTGCTATTTTTTTATCTTTGATTTTGTGAGGAACAGATACAATCAAATTTATTGCATTTTTTTTAGCATCAAATTTTTGCAAATTTATAATCAAGTCTACTGACTGGTCAAATTTTCTTTCTTTATTTTTTCTTAATTCAACTAAAGCTTTTTCTAATTGTTCTTTAAGTTCCATTTTTATTTACCTCCCACATTATGCACCACGAACATAGATAATATTTCGCAACGATGTGGTTCAATCGGTAAAATTTTGAGAGATTTGGGATTTATAAATCTTACCAATCACAATAATTTTTATAAATCAATATTCTCTTTTTTCACAATGGAATTAATAGCATTATTATCTTCTGGAAAAGGAACATGGGCACAGGTTGCTGGTTTAATGAAATATGGGGAATGGGATAAAATAATTTTATTAGGAGATGATTTTGCAAAACAATTTACACATGATAAAGAATTTGAATTTATCAGAATTGATTTAAATAAAAAATTAAAAGAGTTGAAAGAAGAATTTTTAATAAAATTGAAAGGAAAATTTAACGGAACAGAAGTTGCATTAAGCATTGCTTCTGGAGATGGAAAAGAGCATATGGCTTTAATTTCTGCATTAATTAATCTCCCAGTTGGAATACGATTCGCAGCACTTACAAGAGAAGGAGTTATTGACCTTTAATCATAACAATTCTTAAATATATCTCCTTTTCTATATTTGATTATGTATAACGGAATTCTTACAAACGACATAAAAAACAAAAATTATTGGAAAAAAGATTTTGATACAGGATCAACTCTTTCTTATAGAAATGGTTTTTTTATTCTTGAACTTAAAGGAACTCCTTATGAAAGGGGATTTGCACATGGAAAGCTTCTTAGAGAACAGATTGAAAGTTCAAACATCTGTGAATATTATGGGGGATTTTTGAAGAATCTTTTCGATAGTTCTGATGTTATCATGAAAATTCCGCGCAGAGCAAGAAAACCTATTAAGAATCTTCTTGAATGGATATATTATTCTCCTCTTGAAAAGATATGTCTTGAAGAAACAAGAGATGAGATGTACGGACTTTGTGATGCTGTTAATTGGCAGGGGGAGAAAAAGAAACAGGCATTGCGTGCAACATTTGCTCCTGATATAATGGAGCATCTTGCAGCAGCATTTCTTAAGGGGGTGAGGGAAATTGGAAGTTATTATCTCGGGGGATGTAGCGGGGCTTATGCCAGAGGCAAGGCAGTCAGAGATAAATCTTATGCTTATTTTGCAAGAAATATGGATTTTCCCGGGGTATTTCAGTGGGTTCATCCGACAATTATTTTTGCATACCCTTCTGAAAGATTAACAATACTTGAAAAAGGAAAGATGAAAGAAACCGAGGAAGTAAAAAAACCCTATTTACACATAACTACGGCAGGATTTCCTGGAAATGGGCTGACAGGGATGAATTCTTCAGGAACTGCAATGGCAACATTTGTATGCCTTTCCAAAAAATGTTCAAAAAAAGGATTATCAAAACTTGATTTTAATCATTATTTATTTACACGTGGAAAGACTATTAATCAGATTACAGAAATTTTGGATAATCCTAATTTAAAATGTATTTCCCCGCATACAGTAGTATTCGCAGATAGTAAACAGGCAATTTCAGTGGAGGTTGATTCCAAAAATAAAAGAATAAGGTATTCTTCAGAGGAGGATATTCATATACAGACAAATCATTTTCTTACTCGACCACTTAAAAATAAGGAATTAAAATTCCCCCTAGCAACAGAGTTTTCATTATGTAGATATCTGCTTATAGATGCAGCTCTTGGGCATAAGAAAAATTATGGAAATCTTGACTTGCAGAAAATGGTAGATATAATCTCCTGTAATTTAAATTTAAATGAACGTAAAACAGGATTAGTGGGTGATTTTCCAGCACAACCCAATACCCTGACAAGCGTTGTTTTCAAGCTTTATGGGAAAACAGGATTTGATTCTTCAAATCCAAAAAAGAATGAACTATGGGTTGCATCAGGAAAACCTCCGGCTGTTTGCTATAATCCTTATTATAAATTAGGGTTTAATGAAAATTTTTCATGGGACAGAAAATCATGGGGGGCAGTTACAAGATCTTCAAGGCCAGTTATAGAAGGAACTAATTTTACACCAATTAAAAAAGAGACTAAAGAATCACTAATATCTCTGATGCATTCTCAAGAAGAATTAAAACATGGCAGACTGGACCATGCAATAGAAAATATTAAAGAGGCAAGAAATCTCTATGATGACCCAGGATACAGATATTTGGAAGCAATACTTCATATGAAAAACGGGGATATTAATGACGCTTTTGTGCAATTTACTTATCTGAAGGAAAATCATTCATTTGGCCCTGTTAAAGATTCTGCCCTTCGTTTATGGATTGCAAGATGCCTGGATGTTTTGGGAAAAAGGGAAGATGCAGTTTCATATTATAAAAAAATAATGAAAAAACCCAACTTATCAGAACATTTTAAGAAAGCAGCACGCCATTCAATTAAAAGACCATTTTCTCTTTCTGAAATGCCCAAGTCAATAGATTATTTTTTGCTTGGTCCTTTGGAATTTTGTTAATAGGATTATTAATTTATATTCCCCTTATCTTCATTCCCTTTTTACTCTTCCCCAATAAAACAACACAAGAATATTCTTCTTCAGCCAATTTTTTATAACCTAAATCTTTTAATTCCTTTTCTAATTTCTTTGCAAAATCCTGAACCTCTTCGTGAAATGGTTGTTTGCTATATCCTAATCTTTTTCTTGAAAATCCAAGAGATTTAAATCCTTTAACATGAATAAAATCTGGTTGAGCAATTCTGATAAGTTTTGCATATTGTTTTACATGTTCGTCTTTCATATTAGAAAGCTCTTTCATTTTTTCAGTGTCATCACCTTCTTTAACAAGAGTTAATCGAATTACTCTTCGAGTTTTCCCTTTCCATTCTCCAATAATTTTCAAAGTTTCATTAAATCTTTTCCAAGCATCTTTTCTCATAGAATTATGCCAAATCTTGAAAAGTTTTTCATTCGGAGCATTTGTAGAAACAACAATTTGTGTTGGAAGAGCTTTTTCTTTTTCAAACTTTTTTATCATTTCAGGGTTTTGCCCGTTTGTTACAACATAGGCAATTGCTTTTCTTTTTTTTATTTCTTTAATCATTTCAGGAAGTTTTGGATACAAGGTAGGTTCTCCTGAAAGAGAACACGTAAAAAAATTTGGTTCAAGGGCTTCTTTGAATTTTTTCATAGAAACATTTTCATTTCCTTTAAAACCAATTAATAATTTTTTTCTTGCTTTGATAATTCCATCAAGAATTTTTTTAGGTTCATCAACATCTTTAAGATTTGTTCCAAGATTATATTCTATTGCTCTCCAACAATGTAAACACTGATTTTCACACCACATAACAGCAGGAGAAAATTGGCAACATCGATGGCAATCTATCCCATAAAATTTTTCTTTCCAGCAAACTCCTTTTCCCCTTAAAGATTGTTTTGTCCATCTGCAAATTTGAACAGCAGAATGATTTCCTACAATTTCATAATGTTGCTTTTCCAAAATTTCTTTGACTTTCTTTGGTATCATAAAAATAAAGATAGAAATTAGATTTTAAACTTTACTTAATACCCAAATCTTTGCATTTGTTCCATGAAATCTTTGTTTGCTTCTTGAAAAATAATAGGATATTCTTTTAAATCTCTGTCTATATAAAAAGATTTTTGAGAGTTTCTTAAAAATAGGATACCCTCTCTATAGACCCTATCAACAGTATTATCTCTGTTATAATCGTAGTATAAACGAAGATCCAAAGGATTATATCTTCTAATTTTAACAGAGTCATCACTTTTATTAATCTCTAAAGAAGTATGGCCAAAAATCCCATCAACTTTGTGCATCACTTTTTTGTCATCTGTTTCATAGTTTACGTTATTATGTGCACAAAAATTATATCCTATAAATCCCCCCGCACAAGAAATAGGGATTATGATTGATAATATTAAGACCTTAACTATCCTACTAATATTCATATTACTTTAAACTAAATTAGATTTTTAAAATTTACTTAATAAAACTTAAACCCCAAAAAACCATTAATAATAAAAGCAAAAACAAGAAAAATCCTGTCATAAATTTAAATGCTTTCTTAGCTATTTTTTCTTTTTTTGTTATAGCTAAAATTGTCAGATAAAAGAATCTTCCTCCATCAAAAATTCCTACAGGAAGCATATTAACTAATGCAACACTAAGACTAATTAAAGCAAGCCACCATAATAAATTATAGATAAATGAACTTGCTTCAAAATTTGATGCATAATAAACATTTGGTTTTCTGAATGAAGACAATAAACCAATAAACTTATTCATTATTCCAGATTTTTCTTGATTTATAAATCCAATTCCCAACCAAGGAACATTTTCATCTTCAGGATGCTCTTCAAGAATAATTTCATATTCTTTTACTTCTTCATCAACCAATGTTGTTATAATCACCTTATCTCCAGGAGAATTTTTTAATAATTCCTCGCTCAATTTTTCTATATTATCTATTTTTACATCATTAATTTCTGTTATCACTCCATTTAATCCAGAATTTATTGCAGGAGCATCATCATATAAAAAAACATATTCCTCAATATTTTTTTGTTTTTCTAAAAATTCTTTTGTTGTTAGATAACTATTACCATCAGTTTCAATTTTGTTAAGACCAGTTTCATTTACTAAACTCAAAATTTTTTCATAAGAAGCATTATCTAAAGAAATTCCATTTACTGAAGAAATACCTACAACTCCAACAGCAGAATATACATAATTATCAAATACAACTCCTGAAGGAGTAAATGCAAGAGAAAAGAAAATCAATAAAATTATGAAAAAGAAAATTGCTGTCAAGATATTTGCAAATGTTCCTGCAGATAAAACTACCATTTGTTTGAACTTACTTTTTTTTGCCATTATTTTTTCATCAAGTTCAACAAATGCTGCCAAAAATATTGGTAAGAAAAAAGGAAAAAATCCAAATCCAGTTTTTTTTATTTTTATTTTATTATATGCTGCAAAAATTCCATGAAAAACTTCATGAGTTATAGCAATTACAGCAATAATAATTATCCAGTATGTAAAATAAAAGGGAGGTAAAAAATCTAGTTTAAAAACTTGAGGAAGATAAGGAATCAAAGGCATTATGGGAGGAACTTTAATTGCTCTAACAATATCTTGATTAAAAATATAAATCCAAATAATTCTTCCAAATAAATAAAGCATACCTGCCATTAAACAATATCCCAATCCAATAGAAATATAACTCAAAAACTTTAATGTTTTTTTATACTTGTTCCCAATATAATTAATTAATTTTATTCCCCAACTAGTTTTATACAAAAGTAAAAACCCTTCTTTTTTTAAGTTCTTTTTCCCTCTATAAAGAAAAATAGAAACAAGTACTATAAATAAGACTAGGAAACATATGTCATAAATAATAAAATTCATTTTTTACACCTATTTTTTCTTCAAAGGACGAAACGCACTTTTCTTACATTTTCTGCATTTAACTTTCCCTTTAAGAATTTTTTGAGGTTCTGCTCTAATTTTTGTCTGACATTTTTTACAAACAAAAACGTTCTTGTATAATCTATTTTGTGCTTCAGGTATTTTTGCCATTATAATTTCCTCTTGATTATCATTTTACCTTCTATGTCCCAATACTCCACATTAGAATTTGCTTCAATTTCTTTAAATACTTCTTTATCTGGGCAAGCAACTTCAATTGTTTCAAAACTTTCTAAATCCATTACACTTGCTTTTTCATGATTTTTTGAAAGAACCTGACCTTTTTTCTTATTAACTAAAGGAATCTCAAGTCTGTCATGTCCTGGAATCACAAAAACTTTTTTCTGTCCATTAATTATTCCTACAGCTTCTATTCTTGCTTTAGCATGTCCATGCTTACCTGTTTTACTTATATCAATTTTTTTAATAGTATAAGGCTCTCCTTCAAGAAGAATATTTGTGCCAACTCTCCCCTCTGTAGCATTAATTATCTTTAAAACCATAGTCTATTCAAAAAAAATATATTTATAAACGTTTTTACTAAATGAATTAAATGGCACTAAACAAAAAAGATTTCATTGAAATTGAATTTACAGGAAAAATCAAAGATGGGGAAATTTTTGATTCAAATATTAAAAAAGATTTAGAAAAAACTAATTTGAATGTCAAGTCAAAACCTTTTATTTTTTGTTTGGGCGAAGGCATGTTCCTTAAAGGA
The DNA here is from genome assembly GCA_964516415.1 of Candidatus Woesearchaeota archaeon. Classification (GTDB taxonomy): domain Archaea; phylum Nanobdellota; class Nanobdellia; order Pacearchaeales; family GW2011-AR1; genus CAZEZA01. The sequence continues at coordinate 8,422 of CAZEZA010000015.1, forward strand.
ATAGATGATTTTTTAATTGGCAAAGATATTAAAGAATATAAAATTGAACTTCTGCCTGAAAAAGCTTTTGGAAACAGAGATTCTAAACTTGTGCAGATGATTCCTATGAAAATTTTTAAAGAACAGAAAGTAAATCCAGTTCCAGGAGCAATGTTTAATTTTGATGGAAAAATTGCAAAAGTACTTACTGTTTCTGGAGGAAGAATAATGGTTGATTTTAATCATCCTTTAGCTGGAAAAACAGTTATTTACAATATAAAAGTTTTAAGAAAAGTGGATGATTTAAATGAAAAGGCAAAAACATTAATTGATTTTTTTACAAAAAAAGATTTTAAATTTGAAATAAAAGATAAGAAAATTACAATCCATGCAGATAAACAATTCTCTCAATTCTTGATTTTATTCAAAGATAAATTTAAAGAAATTTTGGATTTAGATTTGGAAGTTAGAGAAATCGAGAAAAACCCTTCAAAGAAATCACAATAATTCTTATAAATAGTAATCTCATATTTTGAATATGGAAGATATCTATAATCAAAGAAGTGAAAATAATTCTTCTTTAGAAATTCCTTCTGATTTGTCTC
>CAZEZA010000016.1:0-8944 GCA_964516415.1 Candidatus Woesearchaeota archaeon
GCGCAATTTCTTCTTAAGATAAAGAAATCACTTCACACATCTCCTAACTATTGGCTGTGATATAAATATTAGAACTACAACTATACTTCTACATACCTCATACTTTAATGTTGCTATATGTATTAATTAAAGCACTCATCTTAATTACAAAAAATCTACAGAATTTTAACTTATAAATGTTTTGTTCTTGAAATTTTTAATTCTCGAGGACAAATGAAAAATCTTGATTTTACTTTCGGGAAAAGAATGCGTCGGTGAATTTATAAAATCTTTTTCATATTATAATTTATGATTTTAAAAAAATATCTTCAAAAAAGAAACCTAAAAAAATCTGGTGAACCAAAACCAATCATAAAAAAATCTGGAAAAAAATTTTCGCAACTTTCTTCAGAGGCAATGAAAAAAGTTGTCCTTCCGCGTAAAAAGGGAAAATCGAAAAAAACCGCGAGGTTGTTTTCATTTGTTATTCACAAACATCATGCTTCGCATCTTCATTGGGATTTGCGTTTGGAAATGAACGGTGTTTTAAAATCCTGGGCTGTTCCAAAACAACCACCGACGGCAAAAGGAACAAAAAGATTAGCAATACATGTTGAAAATCATCCTCTTGAATATGCAAAATTTCATGGAACAATTCCAGAAGGAAATTATGGAGCAGGAAAAGTTGAAATCTGGGATAAAGGAAATTATGAATTAATAAAGAAAGATTCAAAGAAAATTGAAATTAAACTTCACGGGAAAAAATTAAAAGGAACTTATGTTCTTGTAAAAACAAATTATGGAAACAAGCCAGAAAAAAGTTGGTTATTTTTTAGGATTTAATTTAATTCCAGCACGGGGAACAGCCTGATAATTAATTCCAAATTTGTTATAAATTATTTCCTGCATCTTTTCTTTAGTTAGAATAAAATTTTTAATTAATCTTTCTTGTTCTGTTTCTGGATCCAATCCATTTTTCTCCATTCTTTCTTTTTCTGGTCCATATAATTTTAATGGGAAAAGCCAGGTTTTCAAATAAAAACCTTCTCCAAATCTTTTTGCCCCCTCTTCCATAAAACTTTCAACAGTTTCGGGATTTGGATCATAAATAAAGGGATAAGCATCAATATCTGCATCGATTAGTTTTCCAAAAGAATACCATCTTTCTTCTTCTAAAAAAGACATTTTTTTATTTGTAATAAATTTTTCAGTTTTTTTATCTAAATGTCCAAATCCAACAGCTCTCAAAAAACTTTCAGTGTCTGTTCCTTTGAATGAACTCAAAACTCCAAAATTATCGTATTCTCCAATTTTTTCAAAGAAATTTTTTTCAAGTTCTCCTCTCCCTTCAAGATAATCAAGAAAATGTCCTGTAGTTAAATTTGTCTCCCCTTGAAAATAAACCTTTTCAGACAATCCCCTTTCTTTTAATCCTCTTAGCATATCCTTCAATTGCTTTGGTGCAAGAGTTGGCTCCCCCCCAGATGCCCTAATAGAGTTTAGTGTCTGTTTTTTTCTTTCCTCTTCAAAAGCATCAAGAATTTCTCTCATTGAAAAATAAGCACTTCCATTATCCTCTTTAAAATTTTTATTTATATCATCAACAAAGCACCACGGACAATGTATATTACATCCTTTTATCTGTGAAATAAAAACCCTGTTATAATCCTGTAATTTTGCATTATGCAATGATTGAAAAGCCCAGTAAGACATATCAAATTCATTTCTTAATCCCTCGAAAACTTCTTCATTATTTTTAAAATTAACAACTTTTTTCCCTTGTCTTTTCATTTCAGCATCATCAAAAACTTTTGTATTAATTTTTACTCTAAAAAAATCTCCGATTAATGCTGTTCTTTGTTCAATATCTTTTTGTTGTGAAGTCCCTTTAAAATTTGAAAGAAGATATTTGTTTTCACCATTCTCAAAACGATTTATTTTTTTGTTTAAGCTCTCACAATGGTTTACCCACTTTTTTAAATCCATAATTTATCCATAACAAAATTCTTTTTAAATAAACTTATAATAAAATATATATTTTTAGTTAATTATAAACTCTTTTTCTTGTTTCTTCATGCGATAATACTTTCAAATTATTCAAATTTGTTATTGGTTTAATTCTGCCATCAAAATCAATTTCCCAAATTGGTCTTCCAAAATCATGAAGAAATTCTAATTCTCCAAAAACACCAAACCCCCACATTCCGTCTTCAAAAGATAATCCTATACCAGCTTCCATTCTCGGCAAGATAATACCAAAATAATAATCCATTCCTCTGCCTGTTTTTTGTTTCCAAAATTTATAATTTTCCTGATGATGTTTTTGGTTTGGATTTTCCAAATTATATTGCGGAAAAAATAAGTTTATCTTTTTTATTAATTTCTTTTCTAAATCTGTATTATAAATATTAATTGGATGCGCAAAATAAATACTATTTGGTTTTGTTAAATTTTCAATCATTTAAAATCCATCCATTTTCCTTCAATAATTGGAAGAATCTGAACTGTTCCATTTATATGTCCAATTGCATTTGCCGCAATAAATGCATTTCCATATCCTGCCGTATAGGATAAATCCAAAAGACTATTTGTTCCAACAATATAAGTTTCTCCATGAATTTCCATTGTATGGCTATGTCCAGAAATACTTTTTCCACCCCCAGTAATTTCTCTCGCTTTTGCACTTCCTCCACGAGAACCTCCACTTCCTTTATCTCCATGAATTGCTAATTGAAAACCATACCTTCTAAAATTATCTTTAACTCTAAGAAACTTGATTCTTTCGGGAATTTTTCCAAATTTTTTCATCCCCTCTTCAATAAGATATGAAGCATCATCAATTTCATTTTCAGGAAGTTCTAAGTTTATCCCCTTGTGAAATAGATAAGAACCCATGTCTGTATTCCATAAATCTCCCTTAGCCCACTCACATTCATTTATGTATCTTGGTAAAAATTCATGATGATTTGATGATACAATATAAATATTTGTTTTTTTCCCGGCTATTTTGATTAATCTCATAATTTCTTTATAATCTTCTTCTAATTCTTTTTCTAAGGATAATCTGCCTTTTTTATATTTTCTAACTCTTTTTAATGAATTACTCCTTTCATGATAATTAATACTATATCCATCAAAAAAATCATGAAGAAAAATCTTTTTTGGTTTAAATCTTTCAATCATTTCATAAGTTGCTTCAATTGCTTTTTTGTCGTGATTCCCAAAATGATAATCTCCAACCACCATAAAATCCACTTCTGTTCTTTTTGGGGTTTTATCTCCATCATATAATTTACCCCTCTCTGAAAATTTTCCATTTTTTAATGCACGTATATTAGTTATGTTATAATAAACATCATCTAAAATTTCTAATAAAAGTGCTCCAAAAACATGGTTTCTTTCAGCTGTGTCACCACGATGATTTGCAACATTATAATTTGGTAAAGTGCAAGCTCCAGGAGTATACAAATATCTTGGTAACTCAGTATTAAAAACAGGTATTGGAAAAAATCTTTGTTTTGTGTGTGGAAAAATCAAAGAAGAATCATATTTGCTTACCAAACTTTTTTTCCCTGTAGCAGGGTCAACATTTTGTGGAGGGACTACAATATCTCTTAATTGAAGATTTTTATTTAAGACCCATTTTTTACCCCGAAAAATATCTTGTCTGTATACTAAATCTGGGTGTAAAATATCTTCTATAGAATTTTTTCCCGCAACAGGCATTATAATTAATTTGGCATTATTCTCCTTGCAATATGTTTCAAGCCCATCTATAAAATGATAATGGGGAATTGCTTTCGCTTTCCCTCTTTTTTTTACACCCCAAGGCAATTCATCTCCATCTTTATTGACATAAAAACACGCTTGAGCAGAAGTAATAATATATTTTTTTGAATCTAATTCCCCCATATTTACTAAATTGCTTATGTCCTTTTAAGAATTATTCTCTTTTATTATACATTTTTCAAACACCATACTTCACGCCTTTAGCAATAATATCAATCTTTTTTCTCACTCTTTCTTCTTCCCCCTCAGAAGTCCACCAATCTAAATCAGGAATATCAGCTTTAATTTTTTTGGCTTTACAAAAACCTCTTGCTAAAAGATAAAATATTACTCCTAAACTTTTCGGACTTTTGTTATTTCCAATTATAATTTGGTCAGCACCTTTAGCAAAATTATTTGTATCACAAACCATTAAGACTTTTTTATTAACTTTAATAGTATCATGTAAAGCATTTTTGTCAAGCCAGGAATCTGTTACAATTGTTAATTTGTTTTCAAAAAAATCTGGAAGTTGTGTATTAGTTAAAATTCCTGCAGGATATTTTTTTGTAAAAACTCTGATTCCAGTTAAATGTGAAAACATCTTCGCTGCCCTCCATCCTGCCTGCCTCTTACAAATGAGAATAATATCTTCTACATTAAACTTCGACAAATATTCAATACTTTCTTTTAATTTTTCATCAATTAAATCTGTATTAAAAATAGCCAAACCATCTGCTCTTCTTCTATAAACAAAAGCTTTCATATTAGGAGTTACAACCTTTGTTCCCAAATAAATTCCCGCTTTAACATATTCTTCCAAAGGGATAAGCATATCTGTCCTTTTTTTAATCTTAATCTTCTCTTTCAACTCCTCTGTTTTTGCAACATCAACTTTTTCAGAAAGTTTTTTAACCTTTTCTAAAATTTCTTTCTTTTTTTCTTCAAGTGTTTTTTCTATTTTAGGATTAGTAGATTCTTCTTTAGCTGCTTTTTCTAATTTTTTTGCATATCCTTTTTTACTCTTTTTTACAGGAATAATTTTTTCCTTTACATCTTCAGAAATTTCCTTAACTTTTTCCATACCTTCTGCAACTATTCCCATACTTTTTCCTACAACTTCCTCAGCTTTTTCTAATCCCTCTTCAACGTTCTTTTTAATATCTTCAATAATATTTGTCATAAGAATTCAGATGAAATTTAATTTAAAAAGATTGCTATATCAAATATAAATTCTTAAAAACCTCTTTTTAGTATTTTATTCATGGAATTAAATAATTCTCTTTTAAATGAGGATTTATTAAAAAAAGCAAAAGAAGACTTGGATGCAAGATATGCAGCATGTGATCTTCTTGGTTCTCATGTAAATCCTACAGGCTCCGAAGTTTATTGTGATAATTGTTTCAGGCATTTAAGTTATCAGTCCCCTATTGTTGAAGAAATTTTAGAATCAAGGAAAAATATTCCTCTTTTAAATGAGCCTCTTGATGCCTCATTGATTCATGAACTAAGAAATAGAGAGATTCAATCTCAAAAAGAAAAAGATTTTTTTGATGGACTTAGTATAATATTAAAAGAATTTAGAGAAGAAAATTTAGGATAGGTTTTTTTCAATCTCAATCAATCTCTTTATCTTGCCTTCTCTAACATCTCCTTCTATCCCGCATTTAAAAAAATCTGCTTGAAATCCAAAAGCCAAATCAGCCAGTATATTTTCTTCGGTTTCCCCGCTTCTGTGAGAAAAAACTATTTTAATATTATTTTCTTTAGCTAATTCACAAACATTCTTAACTTCAAGCAAACTTCCACATTGATTAGGTTTAACAATTATAGAATTAATACTCTTCATTTTAATTGCCTTTTCTAATCTCTTATAATTTGTCACAGTCAAATCATCTCCAACAATAAGACTATTAGGAAATTTTTTAAGAAGTTTTGCAAAGCTTTCAAAATCTTCCTCATCAAAAGGGTCCTCAATATAAAATAAATCAAAATTTTTAATTAAATTAGATAAATATCCTAGCTGTTCTTCTCCAGTTCTTTTTAGTATAGGATTATTATAATTGTATTTTTTTCTTTTATAAAAACTAGAACTTGCTACATCAATTCCTAAAGGCAATTTCATTTTTTTTAAAACATCCAAAACTTCTCTTTCATTCAATGAAGTCATCCAAGCATTTTCATCATTCTTTTTATTTTCAAAATTTTTATCAACTCTTTCAAGAATATTTTTTGTATCTTTTTTCGCTTTATTATTTATTTCAAATGATTTTTTTATAGATTTTGAATTAGGAATCAATAGAAATTCCTGAAAATCTGGTTTACGCCCGACTTTTGGGGGTGATCTCTTAACAAGTTCAGAATGTTTCCCGCCCCCGATACAATTTCCTACAAGTCTTGGAAAATTAGGCGCCTCTGATTTATCAAAGGGGTCATGAAAAAAATCAATTATTAATTGCCACACTTCTTTTTTTTGTTGAATTGCTATTGCTTTTAAAACAGCAGACTCTAATGCAAAAAGAGTATTTGCTCCAACATGTCCTTTGATTATATCTTCAATTCTCCTTAAATCCCCAAATTTTTCTAAAATCTCTTCAGAAAAATAATCACTAAAATCTTTTATTATTTTTATATCTCCTTCAAGATTTTTTTTATAGGGTTTTTTTTCATATTTCCCTGTAGATTTCCCTGTAGGAGAACTTGCAGAAAAATTTCCAACATCTGTTTCAATAGAAATTAAAATTGTTTTTTCCTGACGAGAATCTAAAATTGATTTAGCTGAAACACTCTTTATTTTCATACAATCAAAAGAAATTCTCTATATAAAAAGTTTATGAATTAAACTAAACTTCTGTTTTCCCTATGTCTTACTCTTGAAGTTATTGGGATAAAATTCCCCTCCAAAAATAATTTGTCCTTGAAAATCCCACCATCTTTCTTATTTTTTTTATATTCTTCTAAAATAACATTTTTATTATTATATTCTAAAGGTACATCTTTGAAAAATTGGGTTATGTAATCTCCATCCTTTCCGATTATTCTAATATCTGTTATAGGAATCGTTTTTTTTGAATTAATTGCTTCAGGACGATACAATCCTTTTTTTAATATCTCTAAAATTCCTTCATAAATATGCTTTTCAGTACTCATAAGTTTCTTAGATTAATTTATTTTATAAATCTTTCCTTTGTTGTCCTTTTAGAATAATTACAGAATTCTATTCTCTTTCAGAACTTTCTTCAGAACTTTCTTTTTCATCTTCAGGAGTTGCAAGTTCCATTATTTCCCCTTCCTTGGCGATTTCCTCTTCTTCAGCTTCTATTTCTTCAGCTTTTCTTTCGCTGATTTTCTGCTCTTTAGCTCTTTTTAATGTTTTTTCCTTTTTTTTAGGAAAAGGTTTCTTTATAGAAATTGGAAGAATATTAGAATCTAATTCAACTTCAGCTATTTTTAAAGCATCAAATTTTATTTTTTCAAGGTCCTCCTGATTAATCTTAATTAAAAGAGGAGCATTCATCGCTATTTGAAAAGCCCTTGCTCCAAGAATTCTTGCTTTTTCATATTTAGTAAAATCATTTACATTCATTTTATTTTAAAATCTTTTCAATCTTTTTAAAAATATCTCTTTCCACTTTTGTTATTAAATCTAAAATACTATTAAATTCTTCAGGACTTAATTCTTTTAAATTTCCTTTTTGCATAGAAGAAATAACTCCATTTGAACTGCCTACTGTAATTCTTGTTTCACTAATATCTTCTTCATCTCTTGTTGGATCAACAATTAAATTATCCCCTACTTTATGAACAGTTAAAGAAAGAGGGATATCTTTTGATAAAGGAATATTTTCTTTTGTCAATTCTCCAAATAAAACTTTTTCTTCTTTCTCGTCATATTTTGGAATCTTTGCATTTTTTAAAGCAACAATTGCACCTAATCCCGCAGCATCAAGCAAATTTCCGTCGTCATTTATAGAATAAATATCAATAAAAACAGTCCAAACTTTTTCTCCTTCTTTGATGCATAATTTTTCAAATTCAATAAATTTACTCTCTCTAATTCCTCTATCAATTACTCTGCCTAATTCTATTGCAGGGAATTTTGGAGGTCCATTTTCAAACCTTGGAGAACTTAATGGAAGTAATTCTGCAGTTACCATTAAATTTCCTTTATCTGGCGAATCAGCATAAGGTGTAGAAACATTCATTTTAACTCCAACAATAACTTCTGTTTTTCCAAGTTTTACTCTTGCAGAACCCTCGGCATTTTTAGAAACACCAGTTTCAATGATTATATCTCTAAATTCTTCAGGCTTCCGACCATCAAATCTTTTTTCTTCGGCTAAATATTCTTTAATTCTTTCTCCTGTCAAGTTTGATATTGTTCGTATTTTATCCATTTTATTGTTCCTCCAACATTCTTGCTTTATTCTCGTATTCGTCTGCGATTTTATAATCTTCTTTCATTTCATCTATATCTCTACTATAAACATGATTGTATCTTGAACTTCTTGCACATAGTCTAAGTCGATGTGCTTTTTCTAATTCTGCCAATCTTGCTAATCCTTCACTCATTTTCTACATCTCCTACCTCTTTCAAAGCCTTTTTCTGAACTTCATAAATTTTTTTACAAGATTCTCTTCCAAGTTCAATAACTTCTTTTAATTGTTTTGCTGTAATCTTTCCGTCTAATTGAAAATGAGTTATTTTCCCTTCATTTGTAAATGTAATTGGCATATCTGTTGCTCCTTCGCCTTCTTCCCAATCTTCTTCTTTTTTACTAACATCAACAACTAATTGCTTGTCTAATTTTCCAATTGAAACACTAGAAACTAAATCTTTCATAGGAATTCCTGCATGCGCCAAAGCCATAGCTGCAGCATTTATTCCTGCACATCTTGTTGAAGCATTTGCTTGCAAAATATGAATGTGAACATCAATTACCATATTTGGATATTGCTTAATCATTAAAACAGGTTCTAAGGCCCATTCAGTTATTTTACTAATTTCAGTACTTCTTCTGCTTGGTCCTGGCCTTATTCTATCTGTAACAGAAAAACTTAACATATTATAATTGCATCTTAAAGTTCCTTTTTCTGGATTTTGTAAATGTTGGGGATGCATTTTTTTTGGTCCATAAACAGCAGCAATAGCAATAGTATCTCCAAATTGAAACATTGCACTTCCATCTGCATTTGG
>CAZEZA010000017.1:0-7953 GCA_964516415.1 Candidatus Woesearchaeota archaeon
TTCTTCAGAGAAGAAAAGTAAAAATGTATCGTTGTTGTGACCTACCGCAGCATCCTCACTAGTAAAACTTATACCACCTTTTTCGGCACCGTTAGTATTATCTTCAAATGGTAAATACACGTGTAATCCTTCAGCTGTATAAAGGTCATGGAAAGAACCTCCAGAATTAATAGTCATATTAACAACTCTTTCTGTTCCATCATCTAATACTTCATTAATTATTATGATAATGTTATCTCCTATAGCACATTCTGCATTACTTTCATAATCTGCAACTTCACATCCTATACTTGAACCAGATACTCTACTACTAATTGTTGTTCCATTTATTCCTGTAGTTGTATCACGAGTAGTTGAAGCTTTTAGGAAATATGATTCTCCATCTCTTGCATTAGCCCAAGAAGCAACAAATCCTTCGTCAGCATCTGAACTATAGTTATAGATCATATGCGTTGTGTTTGATGTAGCAAGTCTTTCTGTAGCACTCTCACCAATTCCTGAAAAGTTGGTGGATGTACTATCTATTTTATACAAAAGAGGAATTGTAACATCCCCATCTGCAACAGTTGTTTTTAACTCAACCTTATTTTCTGAAGCATCAACTACTGTCTTTTCTGTTTTCTCAATAGTTATTGGACCCATACTTAATTTTATAGCTCCAAATCCAGGCATAATTAACTCTTTATTAGGAGTTAAGAATGTTTCTTCATCAGTTTTCCAAGTTAGAACAAGTTTTTGCCAAGCTCTTCTTGAACCTGAATCTGCAAGAGTTATATACGAATAAAGTCCATCTACATTTTCATCATTTATTTGAACTACATTTGAATTTCTTAACTCTAATTTTCCACTACCAATACTAAATTCAACTGTTTTTATACCTCCAGCGTAATCCTGTGTATTAATCTCTTTTACACCTACATAAGCACCGCTGTTTAATCTTTGAGTTCCACCTGTAGATAAAGTATTAGTTACTTCTCCGTTGATGTCCAATTTAACTGTACTGCTTCCAATAAAATTAATTGAAACTTCATATGAGGTTCCTCCTGCAGTTACAGTAGTAGATTCTCCTTCTGATAAAGTTGTAGCTGAAGCAGAATCAAGAAGTGTTATTCCTGTTGAAGTAGCATTCTTAAAATCAAGGATAAAGTAATCTTTTCCAAGAATTGTTATCTCTCTACTTTCAAAATCTGTCAAATCTGCTCCAGAGTCTGATAAAGGATCTGTTGTAAAATCTAATGTATAATTTGCTACATATACATTATTATTAATTTTACTACCTATTGTAGGTGTATCATCATCATAATCTGAATCAGCAAAATGCGTAAATGTTGTATTCCCCAAATTTATTTTTTGAGAATATTTATATTCATCATTGTCAGCATTAGTGAATATACCTTCACCTAAAATTGTTGGAAGGTGGCTTTTTGTAATAGCACTACCAGTTCCCCAAACAGTTTCAAAACCATCACCAAGATTAAGTTTTTCATTACTCTTTTCAAGTAATATTTTTTCACCTGTTGGAGTGCCTCCACTTGTCTTAACTACTGTTTTTAGATATGTATTAATATCTCCTGTTGCAGTAGAATCATCAACTCCTGCTCCTGTTCCAGAAACAATTGCAACTCCATCACTTGTGCTATCAGAGTAAGGTGCAGGCATACTTGCTGCAGCAGCAACTCCCATAGTCATACCAACCATTAATGCGCTAGCCGCTATCGCTGAAATTTTTCTAAAATTAAATTTCATATTTTTTATTTTTTAACCTCCTTTCAACTCTGTCAAATATGTTGTCTATGACAACTTTCTCCCAACAAACAATATAGGGTAAATTGTTCTGTCGAGATGAATATAATCCCCCATTAGAACACTCTGTTGAGTGCAATAAATTAAATTGAATTTTATTTAAAAAGCTTATCGTCTAATTTTCCCTCTTTTTCTATAGATTATATTTTTTTAGATTTTATTTATAAAGTTTCCGATGTCACTAAAGTATTAATACACTTATCTCTTTGTCATTAAACAAAACATTTATTAATATGGGGTTATTAATTATAATATATATTTAAAATAAACATATAACTATAAAAGATATATTACACATATATATATAAAAATAAACCATATACAATACCGTCGGAGATGACAAAAACAAAAATAAGAGAAATAACTATAACAGAATCCAAGGGAGCTTTTTCTGTATTTAGGAAACCAAAAACTTCAAAAAAAGATTATGATTTTGAAGGAATTTTGGCATTAAGACAGCTTTTGAGTAATGAAAAAGCACGGATTTTACATATCATAAAAACACAAAAACCCAGATCTATCTATGATTTAGCCAAAAAATTAGGAAGAGGTTTTAAATCTGTAAATGATGATATTAAACTTTTAGAAAGATTTGGTTTTATAGAATTAATTGAAGAAAAAACAAAAAATAGGAAAAGGCATAAACCTGAAATAATTGTTGATACAATCACAATACATTTAAAAATTTAATAAAAGGTCTTAAAAAAGAGTTCATAATCTTCTCCTCTTCTAGAAAAATCTTGCATAGCTTCTTTATAACTTTTAGTAATATTTCCTTCTTTAATCAACAACATTTCTTCCCCTTCTATAATTATTTTAAATTCATACCCTTTAATTGGCGTATCTCCTTCAACATTCCAGCTTTCTTTTATAATATCTTTCAAAGTCAAATTCAATACATCACATGTGTTTCGCTCATCTAAGCATATTTTATCATCATTACAATCAAATATTAATTTCTGAATTGAAAGATATTCTAAATTATCTTCACAATCACTAGTATATTGTAAAAGAGATTCAATAAAACTTTCAACTTCATAACTTTCAACAATTTCTTTTCCTGAACTTTTCAAGGAAAAACTTAAAAAAATAAGTAAAATTACAGCTACCATAATCATAATTAATGCAAACCCTACCATCTCCTCTTGTCCAATTTTATTTTTCATCTTTTATCCTCTGAACTTACCATAAATCTGGCCAATTCGCATTTATCATAAAATTCATCATTATATGACTCTTTTTTGCATAAAGAAACAAAATTTGAAGCTGGAGGAAGTTTATTTACATCTTTAGAGAGAACTTCAATAATCCCACAATTTCCGTAATTCCCAGGGGTGCAGATAATATTTTCATTATTTGGATAAATCTTTCTTATTTTTATTTCAGCAACTCCCCAAAATTCTGAATATTTGGCTATCTTTCCTTTTAACATCATAACTTTATCAGAATCAATACAATTAATTCTATTACTTCCAAAGGCTTCACCACACGAAAATTCAGGAGAATTAGCCAATTTTGTAACTAATAACATAGCATTCTTTTCCTCAATTAATGTTGCTGATTCTTTTAGCCCAGAAAATTTAAAAACTAATATAAACATACCAACCATCACAAAAAATAATGTAACTGCCATTAACATAAATGCCATTTGCTGAATTTTCAGTTGTGCTTTTTTTCTTTTTATCATTTTGTTTATGCGATTTCCTTGGAGGCAATTAGAAATCGCCTCACCGCAAAGGAAGGGAAAATCGAAAAAAACCGCTTAGGTTGTTTTCATTACCATAATTTACAATTTGCATCTTCATTTTTTTCTTTAATATCATTTACAATAGAAGCCATTAAACCAAAATCATCAGAACTACTCAACAACTGAAGATTTAAATTAGAATGACATCCTGTTCGTGAAATAAATTTAGCTTTCTCTTCATATAACAACGCAAGGTGTTTTGTCCTTTGCATAAGTCTTTTTAATTGACAATCATAAACATCTTTATCTGAAAAAATAGCAGCATACATTAGCGAATCTCCTTCAAAATTTATTTTATCTCCATTTTTTTCAACATAATTTTCATAAACTTTGATATCACAATCACCAGAGCCAAAACACACTTTTATACTCCCCCCCGGACAATCGTTTCCCTCTTCTTTTAATTTATTTTCTAATAAAAGGTTTTTCTGATTTAAATAATCAATTTCCTCTTCAATGTCATCTGATGGATTAACAAAACAATATTCTTTTTTTGATGAAGTTATATAAATTAAATCAGCAACTTTAAATGGAAAATCAAATGGTTTAGAAAAAATATAAAACTTTTTCCCTTCTGTTTCTCTTTCTGAAAAAATATATTTATTAGGAAAACTCACATCAACATCTGTTTCTGTCCATTTATTAAAACTCTTTTGTGATATCTGAATTATTTGTTTCCCAAAATTTCCATAATCATCACATTTATTATAAATTTTTGTTTCTACAGGCATAGTAAAAAATGTTGTTTTTGCTGTTTCAAAACTTGTTTCAAGAGGATTAAGTAAAATCCCTATTTCTTTTCCTGTTTTAGCGTCTAGTGTTGTTTGTTCTGTTTTCATCAATTTTGTAGAAGCATAAATGGCAAGAAATAATATAAAAACACCTACAATAATTGCAAAAAGCCAGGCAAATGATATTTGCAGATATCCTCTTTTTTTTATCATTCTCTTGTAATTGTAACTAAAGAATCTCCATAATTTTTTTCAATTATTATTTTTACTTTACCTTTAATATTTTCAACACAAAAATCTCCGTCTTCAGTTATTTTTGAAATATTAATATGTTCTATTTTGCCTCCCCCCGCAAATTTGTCTGAATGAAAAATCAAATTTTCATAATCATCGTCTTTAAAACAAACATCTTGTATTTTTAGTGGCAATAAATAATCTACTTTTGTTGAGCCCCCTCCCGAACTCTGCCACATCTTATTAACATCTGATTGTAATCCATTTACAAACTGTTCAATCTTTACTGTATCCTGAAATTCAAGGAATTTTTTAATACCATAAAATGAAAAAGCAATAAAAATTATTATTAAAATAATTGAAAAAATCATACCAAAAGATAATTTCATCTGTCCTCTTTTGCCCCTAGTAAAAATCTTCGTAGAAGATTTTCTTTTAGACCTACTTGGTTCGGGGCCTGCTTGCAGGTTCTCGTGCCCTCCTTGGGTATACGCCTGTGGTGTCATAAATAAAAATAAGAAACAGAACTTATAAAGTTTATCTAATAAATCTGAGAGGGCCTTATAATTTTGCTACACTCTCCATAAGCTGGTTGAGTTCCATATTCATCTTGACACATAACATAAAAAGTTATTTGAGTGTTCCAATCTGTATAATGATTTACATCTTCTATAGTAGTCATAGGGGTTCCATCATCAAATGAATAATCACAAGGTAAACTTTCATATTTAGTATCATAAACACATCTTGCTGGTTCATTTGTCATTAATTTCAAATATGTTTCTTCGTGATAAGCTCTTACAATTATTGGAGCTGATGAATCAGATTCAACTTCAAAATTAACTACTTCAATATCAGGGTTTCCTCCTAAGTCCACACATTTTATAAAATATTCATATTCTCCTTCATCTAACCATAAATCTTGAGAATGTTGATATTGATTGTAATTTCCGTCGCCAAAAAATAATACATAATCATCTTCTCCTGTATCACTAAAATAACAATTTGATTTTCCTTCATCAAAACCTGCAGAAGTTTTTGCCTCTAAAGTTACTTTCACCCTTTCTGTTGAATCTTTTATTAAACTTCCTTCTTCAGGTTTTACCCAATCAATTACTAATGGCTGAGTTCCAATTAAAGTGTATTTATAAGATTCTGTATTTACATTTTCAGATTCAGACATATCTTTACATCTAAAATAAAACTTGTTTTCAACTCTGTCTTTTAACCCATCTAATGTTGTTTCACAAGTGTAAAGTCCTTGTTCATTTACATCATTTAATGAATCTGCTCTAGAGCAATCATCCATTTCTTCCATACTATCATAACTTTGGTCTAAGTGACTCCATCTACATTCTGCTGGTTCATTAATATAAACTTCTAAATCTACTGATGTTTGATTGTATGCAATAGGCATCCCACTTGGTATACTTGTTCTAACAATTAAAGGTGGTGTTGTATCAGGACCTTTTTCTACGCAGAATTTGAACACAAAGTTTGCAGTATTAGAATTTCCATTAGCATCTTCACATCTTACAAATACTTCATACTCTCCATCATTTTCTATTGCTATGCCTTCTGATTCTAATGCACTTGAACTTGGAACATTCAAAGTATATGTATGTTCATATAAAGACAAACCTCCGCTAAATGAAAAGTCCATATCTTCAAAATTATCTTTTCTTAATCTATCTAATTTACATTTAGCAGGTTCACTTACATTTATACCAAATGATAATGGCGTAAATGCTTTAACACAACCAGTTGATGATGTAGTGTATTCTACTTTTACCCCCCTGTCTGGGGGAGAAATAGTATCGTCTGGATTATATTCATAACCTTCAAGTAAAGCCTCTTCTAATGGTATTATTGTTGGGAACTCAACATCATTTCTATCAACCCAAACACATTGTTCTTCATCTGTTCCTTTATTTAATAATTCACAAGCTTGTCCTAAACTTCTACATTGATATTCACTGCACGGAAGAATTCCTTGTTTATTACATTTATCACAATCTTCTCCTTTAATATTAGCTTGCCAAGGCTGGCATGTGAATGTAATTACTTCTTGAGTTTCGTATCTAAAAGAGAGCAAGAACCATGCTGCTCCTACTCCAATTCCAATCCATCCTGCTGTCCCAAATAATTGTCCTTCTGCTGCTCTCATTTCTGGAAATGCTGCTTCAAAAATACCTACAGTAGTTTTACCGGCCAAAACAGCTCCAAACAATGCCCCTGCATATGCGTCAGAAAGAGCTTGGTATTCTTCAGGTAAGAACATTTTTAATGCTTCATTTGCAGCAAGAATTCCTGCAGCCCATATTCCTCCTTCAACAATATGTCCAAATAAATAACTCCACCAATCTGTGCCAAATTCAAGAGGTGCTCCTGCCTTTTTAACTGCTTCATTACAATATGCTTCAGATTTTCCTGCGTCAATACAATCCTGCCAATTGTTAAACTCTTTTATTTTTTCCTCTCCTTCTCCTACAGTTTTTCCATCTTTGTCTTTAAATACTTCACAATCATCTTCAGAGTTTGCTGCTTCCATACATTCTTCATAACTAGAATATTTTTTCTTATCTTTTTCTGAAACTATTGTAGCTAAGCCCGCTTCTACTAAACCTGTTGATGGATTTACTGGCAATTCTGTAGTTGAAGTTTCATCTTCTTTTATTCTTTTATCTGTTGGCACACAACAACATTGTTTATTCCCACATACATTTGGGCTATCTATTCTCCCCCCCTCTCCATATACCTGTGCACTAATAGGTTCTTCTCCACCACCACAAGTATTTTTACATGACCCTACAGAATATTTTCCACCTGCTTTCCCTGCTGATATACTCTGTACAGAACCCCCATATGTATAACATGATTTGCTACACTCCTCATCTCCTGTTGTTATTCCTTCTCTTTTTATTTCTTTTATTTCTCTTTCTAATTCTTCCTTATCCAGATATACACTTTTGTATTTTGCTGTATTAAAACCTGGGGCACATGCACATTCCCCAGACCATTTACCATTATAACAATATTCAACAAATTGTCCAGGGGGGCAATGATATATATATCCTCCTCCACCTGAATCATGGTCTACGCAAGGTTCTTGAGGAGTTGTATAAAATCTATATTCATTAGGAGAACAAACTCCTGTAGAAGATGAAGTTGCTGGAGGACTTGTACTTGTCGTAGAAAAAGATTCTGTTTCTGGAACACAACAACATTGTAACCCCCCACAACCATGTTGTCCTACATACCCCATTTTTGTTGTGACACAGTCCTTTTCTAATTTACATATCCCTGTGATGCCCTCCTTGGGTCCCTCCAGAGCATACTCACTTTTTTTACATGCATCATCACATGTTTTTGAGTAATACTCTCCACTAACAATTCCCACTTCACTTCCAATAGCATAAGAAATTGCAATAATTCCAA
>CAZEZA010000018.1:0-7742 GCA_964516415.1 Candidatus Woesearchaeota archaeon
AACTTCTATGATTTGATGTATGTCTTTTTCAAGCTGAATCTGGTCTCGTATATTAAACCTTTCCATTAAATTGTAGATAAATGACTGCCTGTTTGAGTTTTTATAGAGGTCAAGATAATCTACAAATACTTCATCCTGTGTAAATGCTTTGATGTTTACTTTCATGTTCATACTGTGATCGTTAAAGTTTCCTATTACACGATAATTTAAGTGTGGGTATTGAAATAAAAAGCCGTGCTCGATTTCTTTGATTGTGTCGCTTGATATAGCTTCTTCAGATTCTTTAGTAAAAAGCTTTTCAAGATATTCTTTACCTGAACCATTTTTAAATTTATCAAAATCAATAAGGATTCTCTTTGTTGATATACCGTTTCTGGCAAGCTCATAGAAGAGTCGTGCTTTACCTTCAAATGTGAACATTGTTTTTCTGATGTTGTTATCAAGAATAAACTTTACATACTTGTTTTCCCCTGGGATCATGAAGGTAGTATTAGGATAATCGTTTTGTATAAGGTTGAATGAATGTAGAGGATTCTCTGTTAATATGATGTCATTTTGATTACTTAAGAATGATTGGTTAAAAATACCTTCGTTATTGAGGAATATCAGCTTGTTTTTACTTTGAGGGTAGAGGTTATAACCAGCAATATTTACTATATTTTTGTTGCTATCTAATACAGGTATAAGAAGATAATTGATAAAAACATCTTTACCGTTTTTGATTAATCCTATATGTTCGCATTGACTCTGTAGTTCTTCATTTTCAATAATCATATCAATTATGCTGCCATCCGAATAAGCAAGCTTAAAATTATCAAAGATAAATCTCTCATAAACTCCTTCATTCTTAAGAAAGGTCAGAATTCGTTTGTTTTCTTGTAAAGCTGGTTTATAAAATTCTATATATCTGTCTAATATTTTTTGTGAACTCATAATTACTCCTTACTTTATATAATAATCATTTTTGCTTATTATATATTATTAACTATAAATCTCTTTGTCAACCGAATCATAAGTATTTTTAATCAAAATTGACTATAATATGTTACTTATGATATACTTTACCTTATGAAAATTGGTAAGAACTTGCGGAAACTACGAGAAGAAAAAGGGCTTTCACTGCGGCAATTACAGGAAGAAGTCGGTATTTCTCATAATACCTTGGGAGCCTATGAGAGAGATATCGTACAACCTACAATTGAGAGTTACTTTAAGCTTATAGAATATTTTGAGGTACCTTTCAATTATTTAGCGTATGGTAAAGAAGTCTCTGAAGGCTTTATTGATTCGGAATTAAAATCATTATTTAAAAATGCGGAAACATTAAAGAAAAAGGACAGGGAAATTATAAAAAGCTATATTAAAAAATACCTGAAAACCATTAGGGATTTACAAAAGCTAAAGGAGGAAGCAATTTAATATATATTGATAAATTATTGCCTTTTTATACTCTACAGTGTAGTATTTGATTATTAAATATTATATAAAAAAGGTATATTATTGTATTTCTTGAATAGTAATTTTCATAAAATTTATTTTGTTAATAATCTATTAAACAAAATGAATGGAAAGAATTAAATGAGAATTGATGTTGTTTTACCTTTACCTTATCAAATACCAGTAAATCTAAATCACTACTTTGCGGCAGAAGCTGAAGGGAAAATTAAAGTTGCGGTTGAATTTGATTTAAAAAGAAGTAACTACTCCATGTTAAATTATTTCCATAATATTGGAATTATGGAAAGTCAAGATCAGACTATTGCAATCATTCATATTGATAATATAAATCAGCAAATAGATGATGGTATTATTCAAGAGTTAGTACATATTGCAATTGAATATGTAAATTCTATCATACAGGCTTTTCGGGCAGTCTCTGATATCATGCATATAAAGCCTATTGTTATAACTGATTTACCAATGACTATACCTATTGTCGTAGATAATCATATACGCATGTATGTGACACATCCAAATAAATTGTATGATGATAACGTAGGAAATATTAATAATAAACAAGTTACTGAAATGTTTTTAATAATAAAAGATTGGCAAGATAAAAAAGGTATAAAATATCCTAACGAATATTTCTTTCAAGCAAAAACAGATATTGTAGGAGGTAGGCACCGAGATGGAATTATTAATTTACAGACTTCATTTGAGATTTATATAAATAAAGTATTAAGAAATGGTTATAATGTAATGAATTTACCTGACACAGAAATTGATCGGTTAATAGATGAAGTCTCTTTTGCAAATAAGGTAAAACAAGAACTGAAAAAAACCTTGATAGATAAATTCGATCCTGAGAAATGTAATGAATACAATAATTGGAAAAATTATTTATATAATAAAAGAAATGAAATTGTTCATAAAGGTTTGCGTGAATTAACTAAAAATGATGGTTACAATGCTTTAAAAGCATATTGCGAGTTTTACAACTATATTGGGAAATTTATAATAAAAAAAAGAATAGTTTCAAGTATTTACAAGTTAAACTATGGTTCTCTCCAGAGAAGTATTAAAGATCCGAAAATATTATCGATTTTAAAGAATAAAATATTTAGTATTAAATAATGTACTTTGGTTAACAAGACGTATCAGCTTCGTGCCCTATTGGGTACCAAGGTTAAAGCCACATTTCCCATAGCTTTAGCTTGGGAAAACGTCTGGTATGTTTAAATGATAAACGAAATCTCGATTAAAAAATGATTGATTAAGAGGATAATGAATGTTTAGAATTTCAAATAATATTTCTTTTATTATTTCTTGTTTCTGTGTAGTTGTTATTGCTTTTTATCCCATTATTATCTCTATATTGTTTGTGCCTACTAATAAAATGATAATAGATTCTCCCAGCATTCAGCTTGGAACTATAACTACACAATCAGGTAACATTGTAACAGTTAATATCATGCTTGGAAATGTTTTCAATCCACAAGAGAATAGCAAGGATATAGGATTTGATTTAGTTGGAGTTTCTTGTTATTTTGATCCAATTAAGTTTGAAAATCATCTTTTACTTCCAAGCAATCCACTATTAAATTCAGCACTGCGAGCCTCAGCAGGTAGTAAAGAAGAATTGTCTTACTTTATAAAAAATTTATTTCAAGCATTAGAATCAAGTCGAGATGTAGTTACATGTTTTATGACAAATGATAAAATATCATCGCCATGTAAAGGAGATAAGCTTGAGCCGTATGTATGGGCAGTTTATAATGATTCCCCAATATTTAAGGATAATGGAGTGAAATATATTGCTGCTTTACCATTATTTAATCCAAATATTTTGTTGGACAAAATTCCTGTAGATCAAACAAGAGAAAGACTTAGTGAAAATGTTGAGAGTGCAGTTAGTAGAATTCTTGGATATTCATTAGAAGAACTTAAGCCAACGGTAAGATCTGTTGCGTTTGCAGCGCTTGGGTCTACATCTCATAGTTCTGATTCTCGATATTTTTTAGATTTTGAAACTGGATTTCTTAGTATTTTAAAAGGAATACAACAAAGTCACTCACATTCAACACTTAAACGAATATATCTTGTTGGATATAATAAGCATAAAGGGATTTTTCTACAAGAAACAATAAATGGATTAAAATCTGTTGCACAGTATCTTCTTCTATTTAATATTTTTTCTAAGATAGGAACATTAACAGTATCAATTTATACTATATTATGGATTGTTTCAGCTATTTTTTCTTATCAGAAATTAAAAGATATTTGGAAAAAACGAAGTAGATGGCCTTTCTTTGCAACGATAGTAACATCTACAACGGTTTTTATTCTTACTACATATGGTGTCACATCTTCGATTATTATGCAATTACATCCAAAATATTTTAAATTTGCGATATTTGGTAATTTACTTATTACGATTATTTGCTATATCATTTTATTAATCTTTAGTAAAAGGATTTTAATTAATAATTATTTAAAGAAAAGACAGATTTCGTTCAAAGGCAAGTAGTCTGATTCTGCGCAATAGCATCTCCTAAATTATATTAACTTAGCTTTGTCAATTTAGGTTGCGCATAGAACGTTGTACGAAATTAAAAATCAATAATAGATATGAAAAGAAAATTAAATATTTATTTAAAATTAGACAATAAACTAAATAAAAAGCGACATATAATATTTATTTATAATAATCTATTAAAAATTACTAATCCACAAGAAATAAAAGTAATAAAATATTTAAAAGGTAGATTTAATTATTATGATAGACCAATAAGAATAGGTATAGTAAATATGAGGATGATTTGGTTTTTTCTTTTGGAAAATACCTCCAATTAAGATTATATATAAAGGAAACTGATTCATTCGCTACTTTATTTAATAAAAAAAATGTTTATTTAAAAATAAGATACAATATTTCGGTTGATATGGTAAAATAATATTAGCTTTGGTTATTGAACCGGGGATTATTTTTAAAATGGCTTGGAAGTAAAGGTCTATATAATTTATATAATATAATTAAAAATAAGACTTTTATAGAAAAATCAGAAGAAATATCTATTGAATATGATAAATCAAAATATTCTGGGAAATTATATATAACATTAAAAGATGTAAAAAAAACAAATGATGTGATAATAGAGATTCCTATGCATCCTATGGCTACTTCACAAATAAGGAAAAAAGACATTATGTCATTAAAAAAAATGATAATAGATAATAATGATACAAATTATAATCCTCAAGGTCGTAAATTTAAGATTGGTAAATTAGAAGGAAACATTTTTCAATATTGATTTAGTATTTTTTATCTAATACGGTAGTGTAAAATAAATTATTTAAAATATTTGCTTTTTTTTGAAATAAAATCCCAATAATTCTTTGAATCATATTTACTATTCTCTTTTTGTTGAATGACTTGAAATAATTCATACGTTGTGAGCAAGCTAAATCCAAAACGTTGTAAAGTATTTTTTTCATTATCTGTTAAAGGAGATTTTCTATTAGAAGGGATATCTTCATTAAAATAATTTCCAATTAATAAAGCATACCCTTGCCAATTTTCCTCTAAAATTAATTTTTTAACCCAATCATCTAATTGCCTAATATCATCACGTTTCAGACAACCTTTTCGCCCCTTTACTTCAACTATCCAATTATTTCCATTTGGATCTTTAAATTGAATATCTTCATTATTCCCAATAGTTTTATTTAATATTATGCAATCTAATTCTTTTAATGCATCAGATACTATAATTTCTAAATTACTACCTTGCTCATATAATAATTTTGTGAAACGAGTTCTTTTTTCTAGTTCAATTATTTTTTCTCTTTTATTTTCAATCAGTTTATTTATTTTTGAATCAATTTCGTTAATACTCTCTATTATGTTTTTCATACTCGTTAAAAAATAATTATTAATCCATTTCGGTTTTTCAATATAATCTTCAAATTCAAATAAATTATCTAATATCTCATAAATAATTTTATCTTTATCATCACTAACTGGCGGTAACCATATAACAGGGCATGATCTAATATTTTGATTATCATTATTGTCTATTGCGTTAAATAGGAAAACACAACTAATCGGTTTATTATATCCATTTTTAGCAATTTCTGTATAGGTTATTTTAATGTCACTTATTTGAATCTTTAAAGATTGCCGAATCATTTCTAATCTAAATTTTTCTAGAGGAAAATACATATAGTCAAAATGAAAAAACCATTCTTTTACATGTTTGAAATAAAATTGATATTTATTATCAATTTCTTTTATTTTATTGCCTTTTATATCAGTCCATTCAGGGGTGCAGGGTAATAAATATAAAGGCGAAAAGAACGAACCATAAGGTGATCCTGATTCTCCTTTCATATGAATAGATTTAGGAGTACCTATAATCAGTACTTTTGCATCACAATTAAAGATTAAATTCCAATGATTTTTAAATTCAATATTTCCAACTTCAGGGAATGGATCTTTATCGATAACTGAAAAATCAATTAATACTACATCATAGTCAGCAAGATTTAAATCATCCGGTATCTCATACCAGTTAAATGAATTTATACCTTTTTTTTTCAATTTATGCCCAATAATTAGAATCTTTCTATTATCTTTTGAGATATCTTTTTCAGTCTGTGCCGGTACTTTATCCTTATTATTTTTTCTTTTAAAAAACATTGTTCCCTCAAAAATCAATTTATTGTACTATATAATCTGTTCAACAATCTTATAATTAAAAGAACTTACTTTTATTTTACAGGAAATAAAGAAATATTCAAATCAATATTTTAAAAAATTATATAGAATAAAAAGTGGTTTTTTAGCTATATTAATGTATACTATTTTTAAGAAATATTCAAAATCATGACAATATTAAAATACATAAAAAAGGAGGAATTAAATAATGAAATTAAAAGTAACTCTTATGCTTGTGTTTTTATTTATATGTTTTTCAGGCTTTGCACAGTATCCAAAGCTTCCAGTATTTTTTTTGAAATACAACGGTGCCGTTGGACAGGAAGAAGACCCTTATGGAGAAGAGTTTGAAGCAAACGCACAAAGGCATACAATATCTTTAAGGATTAAAGAAGAGTTGAGTAAAGTATTTGTTACTAATGTAACAACAGTTTATTCCAGAAAAGAGTATTTCGACCAAAGCGGAAGTTACAATTATATTTATTTGTACCCGGATTTTACGTGGAAAATTACTGATAAAATCAGATGGTTTAACGGTTTTAAAGTAAAGTGGTATTTCTATGATGAACTCGATTCTTACGGTGAAATAAAAGACTATACATCATTGCAATACAA
The DNA here is from genome assembly GCA_964516415.1 of Candidatus Woesearchaeota archaeon. Classification (GTDB taxonomy): domain Archaea; phylum Nanobdellota; class Nanobdellia; order Pacearchaeales; family GW2011-AR1; genus CAZEZA01. The sequence goes on from CAZEZA010000018.1 coordinate 6,776, forward strand.
AACCGATCTTACCTTTAAAATAATTGAAGATTTTGAGTTTATACCATTATTCGAGATGCTTTACGAACTCTATGAAAATGAAGAGAAATCAAGACAGAACTATACTTTAGGAATAAAGCTTGAATATGATTTTGATGGTTTAGTGTTAAGCGGAAGATATAAAGCAATTCTAAGATGGCCTTTAACAGAAGATACAGTTGTTGAAAAACGTTTCGATCATGAATTTGGAGTCAGCTTAGTATGGGATCCGAATAAGTAGATTTTTTTCCCGCATTCCGGGCAGTAAAGCGTGTTGTCATTATAATACATATTACTCTTTTCACAATTAGGACATCTAATTTTTGGCATAACTTTTAGTTCTTGTTTTGTTGATAGTAACATAGTCTATCCCCCTCCTCAGTAATAATAACAACATATAGCCTGTTATTGCTTTTATTTTAATAAAAATATTTCACATTTTTTTAAAAGACCACTACACCCACGACATAAGAAAAAAAATAAAAACATCAAAAAAAACACTTGACTTTCCGGCACATATTGCGAAATCGGCAGGCAAAAATAATTTACGAGGAGGGTTTTATGGTTCAATTCAGCGTACCTGTAAAAACCATCGGCCGAAAGCAGCACTCGTTCTCTTTCTCGGTTAAAGAAAACGCCGTGCTGTTTGCAGGCTCACGAAACGCCACGGTTTCACATCATGTGGCACAAGGCTTGGTTTCAAGCTTTGCCCGTCTGGGCTTCAGCTTCTTTGTAGGCTGCGCCAAAGGCATAGACCAGTGTTTTAGAAAAGCATTGGCCGGTTCGGCTTATGCGGAAAACACCTTTGTTGCCTGTGCCTACACCAGAAGAATCCAACGCAGTCTGGATATGGGGCTGTTTGCTACATGCGTTGTGCCCTACGGCATTCCGCCCAAAGCTGCGCTTGTGCGCAGAACACTCTGGATGGTAAAGCGTGCTTCTTTAGTGG
>CAZEZA010000019.1:0-7152 GCA_964516415.1 Candidatus Woesearchaeota archaeon
TATGAAAATCCTTGAAATCTGCCCTTTTTCAGCAGGGGTTTGTGGAGTTTGGGGGAGAGTAAAACAAGAATCTTTAGAATTTTCTAAATTAGGACATGAGGTAGTTGTTTTTTCTTCAAATTTTGAAAAAGGAACAAATAAAACTGCCCCCCCAACTGAGAAATTTAATGGAATTCAAATAAGAAGATTTTCTGCAAGTTCTTCTATTTTATCCAAAAATGTAAAATATTGGTTCGAAAAAAAACATTTTTTTGAATTAAGGAGCAAGGCAGTAAAAGAATTAGAAAACTTTAATCCAGATATAATAATAACACATCTTCTTCACCCTCATTCCGCAAATGTTTGTAGAAGAATTAAGTCATTAAAAGATAGAAATCCTAAAATAAAAATATTTATTGTTCCTCATGCTCCTTTTAATGTTAAAAGAGGTTTCTTGCTGAATTTAGCTACACTCTTTTGGAGAAAGAAATCTACTTTAAATTTGGATAAATTCGATAAAATTATCCTTATAACAAATTGGGAAAAGAAAAATTATTCTTCTAAAAAAAATAAAAAGTTAGGAGTTTCTAAAGATAAAATAGAATATATTCCAAATGGAATTCCAGAAGAATTTTTTATTCAGAAAAAATCAGAAGAAAAAAATAAAGTTCTTTTTTTAGGAAGAATCGCTCCTGTAAAAAATTTGGAAACTTTAATTTTTTCAGCCAAAAAATTACCTAAAATAGAATTCTCAATTGTAGGTTTAGCAGAATCAGAATATTTAAAGAAATTAAATAAAATAAAACCCAAAAATGTAAAAATTTATTCTCCAATTTATGATTTAAAGAAGAAAATAAAATTAATCGATGAACATAAAATTTTTGTTTTACCAAGTAAAAGAGAAGCTATGCCTCAATCTTTGATTGAAGCAATGGCAAGAGGTAAGGTTGTTATATCGAGCGATACAGACGGAGGAAAAGAAATAATAAATGACAATCAAAATGGATTTTTATTTGAAATAGGAAATGTTGGGCAATTAATAAAATTAATTAAAGAAAATATAAAAGGGAATAAAGAAACCCAAAAAAATGCAAAAGATTCTGTAAAAAAATATTCGTGGGAAAATTTAATAAAAAAATATCTTGCTCTTTTTGAAAAATGATTTCAGTAATAATAACAGCATATAAAGAAGAAAAAACCATCGGTAAAGCAATAGAATCAATTTTACAAAATAAAATTTTTGATAATTATGAAATTTTAGTTTTTGCACCAGATGAAAAAACTCTTGAAGTTGCAAAAAAATATTCTAAAAAAAATAAACAAATTAAAGCTGTTAAAGATGATGGCAAAGGAAAGCCATCAGCATTAAATTTAGCATTCAAAAAAGCAAAAGGAGAAATTTTGGTTTTAACTGATGGAGATGTTTATATTTCTTCTAATGCAATTTCTAAAATTTTAGAACCTTTTAAAGATAAAAAAATTGGAGCAGTTTCTGGAAGACCTATTTCTATTAATTCAAGGAAAAATAAATTAGGATTTTGGAGTCATTTACTTACAAATATAGCAGACAAAAGAAGAAAAAAGGCACTAAAAATTAAGAAAAGATTTTACTGTTCTGGTTATTTATTTGCAATGAGAAAAGGATTAATCAAAGAAATTCCTAAAGAAACTTTATCTGATGATGGTTTAATGTCTTTTCTAATTTCTGAACAAGGATATAAGATTAGTTATGAACCAGAAGCAAAAGTTTATGTAAAATTTCCTACAAATTTAAAAGATTGGATTAATCAAAAAAAAAGATCTGCAGGAGGATATAATCAAATTAAATTTTGGACAAAAAAAGAAATAAGGTCTTTTGCAAAAGAATCATCAGGAATTTTTCAGGTTTTAAAATACCCAAATTCTTTAAAAGAATTTTTTTGGACATTTGAATTAATTTTTATTAGATTGTATCTTTGGTGCGTCATATTTAAAGATATAAATCTAAAGAAAAAAGATTTCAAAAAAATTTGGGTAAGAATTGAGAGTACAAAAATAAATAATAGCAGTAAATCTTCACAATCTTTTTAAATAAGCTTAACACATTTTTGTTATGAGTAATAGTTTAATTAACCAAGAGAAAAACAAAAAACTTAATGTTGCTATACTCTCTTTGCCCGAGAACGATTTTAGATTCCCAATAATAGGGACATTGATCATAACTAAATCTATCAAAGAAAATTTTAAAGATGTAAATATAAAATTAATTGATAATACTTTTGATAATGTAATTTTAGAGATTGAAAAATTTAAACCAGATGTAATTGGTTTTTCTGTATTTACCCAGTCATATTTAAAAGCAATTGATTTTGCAAAAAAAATAAGACAGAAAAATCTTAAAATAAAAATTATTGTTGGGGGGCCCCATATAACTACTTTACCGGAGTCGTTAGATCCTATTTTTGATTTTGGTGTTATGGGGGAAGGACAAGAAACAATAATTAAATTAATAAACTCAATAAAAATTAAAAAAGGATTTGAAAAAATAAAAGGAATCGTTTATTTTAAAAATAATAAATTGATTATAAATAAGAGAGAAGAAGAATTATCCAATATAGATAGTTTATTTCCATTAGATTATAATTTTCTCAATAAAAAATATTTTAAAACTAAATTTATCCCAGAAGTTTATGATTTTGGAATTGCTTGTGGGACGATGACATCTATAGGGTGCCCTTATAATTGTAGATTTTGTTCAATTAGGGCTTGTTGGAAAAAAATAAGATTCAGAAATTTAGATAGTGTTGTTAAGGAAATAAAAGACTTGCATATTAATTATAATGTTAAACATATAGATTTTTTTGATGACTTATTTTCTGTCAATAAAGAAAGATTAAAAAAATTACATAATAAACTTAAAGAAGAAGGATTATTGGGGAAAATTACTTTTTCTTGCCAAGCAAGAGCAGATACAATTGATGAAGAAATGTGTAAAATATTGAAAAATTTAAATGTAAAAACTCTTATATTTGGCTTTGAATCTGGTTCAGATAGAATTTTAAAATATATTAAAAAAGATTCTAATCTTTCCATAGAACATAATAAAAATGCAGTAATACTTTGCAAAAAATATAAACTAAATGTCTATGGATGTTTAATACTCGGAATTCCTGGTGAAAAAATTGAAGATTTGAAAAAAACAATTAAATTTATAGATTTTTGTAAAAAAAATAAGGTCGCAAGATTGTGGGTTCAAATTTTAATTCCTTTGCCAGCAACAGAAATGTGGGAAATAGCTAAACAAAAAGGAGAAGTAAATTATAATTTAATTTGTGATGTTTATCAAAAAGAAACTCCTCTTATGTTAGATTCTGATGTTCCTATAAAAGAATTTATTAAATATTATAATTTAGCCAAAAAGAAATGCAGATTTTTTGTTTATAAAACATTTATTAAAACAATAAGGAATAATCCTTTTTCAATAATTTATTTTTCTAAAGAAAGTTTATTTTATCTTAAACGTTTTTTGACTTTCTTAAAACAATAATCTTAATCCTCTTTGTAGATAGGACTATATTCTTTTCCGACTAAATTCAAAAACATTCTAAAAACATATTTTAAATCCTCAAAACTTTTTATTCTATTTAAAAATTCCTTATAAAATTTCGTAGGATTAAGATAAGAAATAATTCTATGTTTTATAAAGTCAGAATAAGCTTTTCTCTGCAACTCCCCTAGCTCTTCTGCTGAAAATTGATTTGTGTCATACTGGCTGTTTGTCACGCTACTATCTTTCTTAATCCCCCCTTTTAGCAAACCTTTTTTCTCATAAATATCATACATCTCTGTTCCTGGATAAGGTTGCGCAATATAAAATGTTGCAAAATTTAATCCAGAATTTTTTGCAAAATCAATTGTCTTTTGAATATCTTCTCTTGTCTCGTCAGGAAAACCAATAACAAAAGTTGACCAAGTCCAAATACCAATCTTATTACAAAGTTCAATTATTTTCTTCGCATGCTCCAAAGAAACAGGTTTTTTCATAAATTTAAGAGTCTTTTCACTTCCAGATTCAATTCCCATAATAATCTTGTAATATCCTGCTTTTTTCATTTTTCTTAGAACTTCTTCATTTAAAGTAGCAATCGCAATACCATTAGGAGTATCCCACTTTATATCCAATTTCCTGTTTATTATCTCATCACAAATTTTAATGATTCTTTTTTTATCCCAAGTCATATTATCATCAAAAAATCTAAATTCTTTTATCCCATATTTTTTATACAAATGTTCAAGTTCATCTACAACGTTTTTTGCACTTCTTGCTCTCCATTTTCTTCCCCAAACAGTATGAATACTGCAAAAAATACAATTAAATGGACATCCTCGACTAGTAATTATTTCTGTTGTTGGTCCTCTCATATTAGCAATAGAATTTTGTGGATGATTTAGATATTTTTTCATATCTAAAAGATGTCTTGCAGGAAAAGGTATTTCATCAAGATCTTTTATATATTCTGCTGGTTTATTTACCTTAATTTTATTATTTTTTCCTCTAACAATTGTTCCAAGAATAGAATTTTTCTTTTTATTTTTAAAATTTTTAGCTATTTTTGAAAAAACAACTTCTCCTTCCCCCCCTACAACCATATCTATATTTTTATCTTTTAAAACAGAATAATAATTTGCAGAACTATGAGCCCCCCCAAAAACAACCAAAGCCTCGGAATTGTTTTTCACCAACTTTGCAATCCTTGTTGAATCTTTTTCATAAATACTAAAACTACAACTTATTCCAACAATATCTGGATTAAAATTCTTTATTTTTTGAATTATCTTTTTTTCTGATAAACCAATTCTATAACTCCCATTTTTTTGTTTTTCAATTTCTTCATAATAAGCTAGGCAATCCAAGATTTCAGGTTTATGCCCTTTTTTTTCAAGATATCCTGCAATATAGGCAAGTCCTAATGGAGCTTTAATTGTAAATATCCCTGCGCACAAATTTCCAGTAATAGGAGGATTTATTAAAAGTATTTTTGTTTTTTGCAACATAATTGTTCAATTTGCTCTTTATTTATAAAGATATTTTCTCCCTAGTATATAGAACTAAATTCTTCAATAAAATTTTCATATGCTCTATTTTCCCCCCCCCATTTGATTTCAAATATCCAACTCCATCCAAATCTTTTTGGTTTTTTTTTGAAAGCATTAGACAATCTAAACACCAATTCCCCCAACTTAAAATTCTTTGTTTGATTATTTACTTTTTTTTTGATGCCTTTGTTTTTTATCAACAATTGATAAAGAGGAGGTCTTAACCCATAATTAAGAAATTTAATAATTTTAAAATTATTTATCTTTAAATATCTTCTAAAGTTTTTATAGTTATATAATCCAGGATAAATTTGATAATGTCCTGTTAAAGGGTTGGGAATACTTATAATTATTCTCCCATTTTTGCTTATTAATCTTTTTATTTCATTTATCGCATTTTGAGGATTGTTAAGGTGTTCTATTGTTCCTATAAATATTATTATATCAAAGCTCTTATCTTTAAAAGGAAATCTTCCATTATCTAAATCTATTTCAATTGTTTTAATCTCCTTTTTTTTATTAATATCAATAGCAGATTGAGATATTTCCGATCCAATAACTTCATTATTATCCTTTAAGAATTGTATAACTCCTCCAACACCCATACCTATCTCCAGAATTTTCTTTTTTTTGATATCTCTTAAAAAATTTTCATAAATCCATTTGTATCTAAATACATTTTTTGTTAGCTCTTTATTATATATGTTTTTCATTAATTCTTCTTCTTTTTTCATTTTTATTATTGTTCCTCTTAATTTATAAAAATTGTGTAACTTTTTAAATAACCAAATCTTTTTCAAATAATGAATAAAGAAAAAATTAAGATTTTTTTAAAAAAAAGAGAAAACCAAATCTTATTGGGAATAATTCTTTTTTCTCTTATTTATCGATTATACTATTTTTTTAGACTTGGGGCTCAACCAATATGGTGGGATGAAGGAGATTATTTAGCAATTTCAAAGGTTTGGTCTTTAGGAATGGATATTCCAGAATGGTGGGCTCATTTTACCGGGATGAGACCTTTATTAATTCCAATAATATGGGCATTATTTTTTAAAATAGGGCTAGGAGAATTATCAATAAGATTTTTTACCGTTCTTTTACCAAGTTTGGGGGCTATTTATTTAGTATATGCTCTTGGAAAAGAATTATATAATAAAAAAATAGGATTAATTGCAGGATTTATGTTTTCAGTTTATTGGGTTTTTACATTTTATACATATAGGCTTTTGACAGATATACCTGCTACATTTTTTGGACTTTTATCTATCTTTTTTTTCTATAAGTATTATGTAAAAGAAAACAAAATTCTAGGGCTTTATTTATGTGCCTTATTTGGTGTATTAGCTTTTTCTGCAAGATTTCCATTAGCATTAGTATTAATTACTTGTTTTGTTTATCTCTTTTTTATTAAGAAATTTTCAATTTTTAAAGACAAATCTTTTTGGAAATTTGTTTTATCTCTATTTATATTTGCTACACCTTTTATTATTTATGTGGTCTCTACTAAATTTTATTTTATTAAATTTTTCTTTATTGGGGGGATAAGCGGATTAATTGCTAGAGGGCAGGGATTTGGATTTAATGTTTTTGGACTTTCTCTTTCAATACTAGAAAGTATATGGATTATATCTTTTTTTATAGGGGTTTTTGGGTTATATAAATTTTTTATATGTTTTGATATTTTTTGGAAACAAAAAGATAAAAAGTTTAATGCAGATTTTTTCATTATCTTATGGATAAGTCTTCAATATCTATTTTATATTTTTGTTTTTAGATCTGCAAATGATAGGTGGATACTTATGTTAACAATTCCAATGTTAATAATTTGTTCAAAAGGGATAATTAGTGTATATAATTATTCTAAAAAATACTCAAAACATTTAGCAATTTTAATTTTTGCAATCTTATTACTTGGAGGAGCATATCAGAACATTACTCATGCAGATAGTTTGATAAATATAAAAAAGAATACTTATAATGAAGTAAAACTTGGAGGGTTGTGGTTAAAAGAAAACACGCCTTTAGATACAAAAATAATAACCTCTTCAATAGTCCAAAATCAATATTACTCTGAAAGACAAAGTTATGGTTTTA
>CAZEZA010000020.1:0-7070 GCA_964516415.1 Candidatus Woesearchaeota archaeon
AGAGACGCGCGCAGTTTTCGAATTCTCGAAAACTAGATAGCAAAAACTTCGTTTTTGAATTTATATGGGATTTCCTTAGTCCTTCGGACAATTAGTCTCGGCTTCGCCTCGCAGATTATTCTTCCGAGATCTTAAACATAACCTTTCCATGCTTTGTATTCAGCATAACATCGGCTGCTTTCTCAAATTCTTCAAGCCTAAATTTATGCGTAATTACTTTCTTAAGAATTTCTTTATTTTTTCGAACCATTTCAATGGCCCATTTAAAATCTTCAGGAACATATCCTAATTGTGTAATCATTGTTAATTCTTTTTTTACCATTTTTGACACATCAAAATAAAAATCTTTTACCATACATCCACTTTCTATAACAGTCCCTCTGGGTTTTACTGCTTTTATAGAATATTCTAAAGATCCAGGATTTCCTCCCGCATCCATAACAATATCATATTCACTTTTAATCTGTTTTGTAGGAATATTCTTTTTATAAAACTCATCCACAATTTCTTTTATTATTTCTACTTGTTCCCAATGGCCTGTAATTCCGATGGTTTTTGCTCCTTTTGATTTGGCATGAATTGCAGAAAGCATACCAATTGGACCTGAGCCAATTATCAATATTTTTTTATCTTTTAAATCAACTCGATTTAATGCTTTTGTACTTGCCATAGTTTCTATCAAAACTGCAACATCGCTATCTATATCCTTAGGAATTTCAAACAAAATTGTATTTTTTGGTAAAGGGGTATATTCTGCAAATCCTCCTGCCATGGGATCTTTCGTAGTTATCCCAAATAATTTATCTTCTTTACAAACATTAAACATACCCTGTTTACAATTATCACATTTTCCACAAGGTAAAATTGTTGGCCAAGTTACTCTTTTCCCTTCAACAATTCCAACATTTTCATGTCCCATTACTTGTGGTAATTTTAATTTAAGTGAGCCTTGAATAGCATGTTTATCTGTTCCACAAACTCCCGAGTAAAGCATTTTAGCATAGGGTTTGGAGGTAGATAATTTCTTTTCTACAATTTCTAATTTTCCATTTTTGTTTAATTCTAATGCTTTATACTTGATTATCTTTTTAGTTACCATTTTAATCACCAATTAGCTTCTCAGCTATTTTTTTAGCCGTGCCAAAATTATCTTTATATGCTTTCTGATGTTTCTTAAGCAAGTCTTTACATAATTTAATAGATTCATCTATTGCAAGATTGTTGGCTTCAATTTTATTCCCATTTTCAAGTTCCAAAATCTTATTCAATAAGATATCATCTTCTGAGTACCATTCCAAAATATTAAATCCTGTATTGTTACATAAATCTAATTCTTTATCTTTAAGTTTCAAAAGTTTTTCTTTAACAATATTAAAATTATCTGTCAATAAAATGCTATTTTCTGGAATACTCTTGCCCATTTTCGAGCCATTGAGCCCCGTAAGTATTCTATTATATGTTATGCTCGGAGGATAAAATTCATCCCCTAAAATTGAAATCATATTTTTAGTCAAAATAAAATGGCTTATTTCATCAATTCCAAGTGTAATAAGTGTGGCTTCATATCCTTCTTTTTGAGGGACTAAAATATCTGCAGCCATGACTAAGGATGAAAATGCTTCAGCCAATGTCAATCTTCTATCATATACTTTTTCTAATTGAGGCATATCAATTTTGCTTGTAAAAAGGGCAGCTTCTTTAAGGACATTGTTGTTTTTTGTTTGTAAATAGATTTTAGTCTTTTTAGGGTCCAATCCTGCTGCAAAAAAGTGAGCTAAAAATTCAGTGATAATATTTTTAACCTTTGAATAATCGGTTTATCTTACACACATTGAAACTAAGTCTGCAATTGGAATTATTATTTCTGCGCCATATTCTTTTTGATAATAGGCCATTTGTTTTATTACAGTTAAACTTCCTAAATGCAAAAAACCACTAGTCATAAACCCACTAACTAATGCTATTTTTTTACATTCTTTTGCTTTTTTAATCCAGTTATCAAAATTATCATGCCCGACTATTAAGTTTCTTCTTATAAATGTCGGATTATTTTTTAATTCAAAGTTGACATCTACAAGTCCATATTCTTTTTTTAAGAACTCATAATGCTGATGAGTTAATGTGGGGATTTTCCATGGATTTAATTTTTTACTCATTGTACTTGTTCCCCTTAATTATTATTGTTCCAGCACCAATTAAGACATTTTTTTGATCAAACCTTTTAATTCCGTTTTCAATGATTTTTACTATTTCCTCTTTTAAAGGGTGGTGATTAAAAGAAGTATGTAAATGAAAGTTCATAAAAATCTCCATAGCATGATCTTTATTTCCTAAGGCATTAACACCATTTAATTTACAGATACATGAATCAATATTATTTTGTTTTTCGAAAAATTTCTTTAATGCAAAGAGACTAGGAGATTTTTCATTCCATGGGAAAGGGACTATCTTCTCCCAACATTTATGCGCTATTTTTTGTTCTTCTGATTCAGGGTCATAATGAAAGAAAATAAAATTTGCATTATTTCCAATATTTTCAAACAAAACCTTTAATTTTTTTTGACATTTTTCTAAAGCTTCCTCGGGATTGGTTGGTTTGAAAATTTGTTTTGAAGGATCTCTATAAGCAAATTCAGCATTTAAACTGTAATTTAATGCCCAAAACGAAACAACCAGATCTACATCTTTAATAAGATCGGAATTTTCTTTAACAAATTCTAACATTTCCGCATGAAAAAAATTAATCTTATCCTTCTTTTTTATTCTTTTTTCTGCAAGTTCAATCATTTTTTTATTAAGATCTACAGCAATAATTTTATCGCAATATTTTTCAATTATTTTGGTTCCTCTCCCACTTCCGCAACCTAACTCCAGTACACATCTAAACTTATGTCCTTGCTTATCAACTTTTTCTTTTAGATATCCTTCTAAAATTTCTTCATCTGTTTTTCCATGAAATTTATATGGTGGAAGTATTTCCTCATAGTATAAGGGATCCAAATAAACATCGAATTTTTTATCAAGCCAATTTTCTTTTTTCATTTTCCAAACACCATCTCCCGAGCAATAGATTTATTTTTCTTAACCTTCTCTTGATGTTCTGTTAAAAATTTCGTTAAAAAATCAATACAAATTTTCTTAAGCTCTCCCGTCAACATCTCCCCCTTTTTATATTTCTCGTAAATTTCTTTCACAAAATTGTCATCTGGATGATGATAAAATAATATCTCATAAGCTTTATCCTTTTCTGGAATGCCTCCTAATTTTCTATGCAATTCCACCGACTCTCTTCCTCCAGAAAAGGCCTTATTAATTTTTCTTTTTATATCGTTAGGAGCATCATCTAAAAAAATTGCCGTATCTGGAATTGAAGCACTCATTTTACTGCCTTCCTGTAATCCTGATTGATGAAGAAAATAAAAAAAGGAAGGTAGTTTTAAATTATAGGGCAATCTTCTTGCTAAATCTCTACAAGCACGAGCATGGGGATCTTGCTCGACTCCTATTCCTGTTATTGATGGCATAGGTCCAAAATATTCTTTTAATTGCAAATGTAATATGTCTGAGTATTGTAATAAATTAGCAGAAATTTTTCCCAAATTCATATGTCCATAAATAGCCTTGAAAGCATTTTCAGTTATTTTTTTTGAAACTTCAAAAGCAAACTCATAGTATCTTGGCTCTTTTTTGCTTTGAACATATATCTCATCTTTAGGTATCCCCAGCGCTAATAAATGTGCGATTATATTTACAGCATTTTCTTTCGCTACTTCTAAACTTGGAACTTTTGAATCTGGGCGTGAAACATAAGCGTCAATATCTGATACAACAAAAAAACTCTTTGCTCCAAGAGATCTAAATAATAAATATGCATCAATATCTACTTTATGCCCCAAATGTAATGGGCCAGAAGAAGCAATACCTGTAAGCTGAATAAAATTTTTTTTCTTATCTATAGAATCCTTGATAACATTAAAATCTCTATGTGCTAGGATTATATTTCTAGTAAAAAAAGGATGTTTGCAAGGAATCTCAGACTCCTTAAATTTCTTTAATCCGAATTCTTTAATCAACTTTTTATCTATTTTAATTTCTTTGGAACCCCAAGGATCAATTAAATCTTTAGTAACCATAATAATAAAAATCTAATGGATATTAATAAATCTATCGCAAATCTTCTTCTTTTTAGAAAAAAAAGAAGCAAAAAGACGGAAATCCCCATTTTCTTTTTTTAGAAAAAAAAGAAACAAAAAAAGCGCGCGTCTCTTCTATTGGGTGGGAGAAAAAATATTATTTCTAATTAATACAAACGGCATTCTCAAAAACTTTGATTTTTTGCCTTCGGCATCGTTGCACTAAAAATCAATCCCTATCGGGAGAAACTAACAAGGATTTAACGGTTCCAAAATCTTGCAGATTTTTCCACCCAAATCGCACTTCGTGCGACTTCGTTAAATCCTGATGTTATGTGCAAGATTACTCGGAGTTTCCTTCTAGCTCTTTTAGAATTTCTTCTTTGTTTTTTACTCTAATAAAATACTGCTCGTAATCTTTTGGAAACACTTTTGTTTTCTTTATTGGTTTAAGTTCTCCTTCATAAGCATATTGTCCTCGATGTCCTTCAATTGGATTTTTAATTTCTACTTCGTAAACATAACCTACTTTTGGGTTTAAGTTTCCTAAAATTACTAATTTATTTTCAGATACACCAAAAGCTGTTTTTCCTTTTAGTGTTTTTCCAATAGCATATAATGAAGCATGAAGAAAAGTTTTAGTTAGAAAAACCCCCGTTATGTTTTCGAATTCATTCATTCCTTTTGCTTTTTGCGGTTTCAGGACATCGAGATTTTGTGGAGAACCATGATAAAGTTTCATAATTAAAACAAAAGATTACTCGCTTATATATTTGTCGCAAACTCCTGCGTGGATACTGTCGCCTTCGGCGATTTTTTCTTGCAGACTCCCCACATAACAAGGGATAAAAGGAAATTTCCTGCTGAAATTTCCCAAATTGCCTTCGGCAACTTCTTTTATCCCCGATGTTAAATTAATCTTTTTCATCTGGATCTCTAATCTCCTTCAAATCTTTTACATTCTGATTTAATGTTGAAGCCAAATCAATTATATATTTTCCTTCTTCAAGTTTGTAAATTAAAGGCCTATTTTTATTGAATAAATTTACAAGGTCAATTTCAAATTTCCCTGCCCCTGTTACTCTAACAGATTCTAAATCTAATATAACGGGCGTGTCTTCATTAACAATTCCCGCCATTTCCCTAATATCTTTTTCAATTGTTTCTTTATCTTCTTTAGGAATCTCAATAGGTTTTTCTTTTATTTTTTGTAATTGTTCGTCTCTTATATAAAAGAAAAAATGTCCCCCACAATTTCCACATCCCTCTAATAATTCTTTACTTCCAATAGGAATAATTTTTGAACATTTGACGCATTGATGTGGCATGAATAAAGAAAAAATCTTTTATTAATAAATTTATCTACTTATCCATTCAATAACAACTCAATCTTTTTAGGATTCTTTTTAATTTCTTTAACAATTGTAGCAGGTCCTATAATTGTTATAGCCCCCAAATCTCCTCCAGAAAGAGCATTTGCAAGTCCTCTTTTCATTTTTTCAAAAAGACTATCTCTTCCATTTCCAGAAATTACTGCAAGTTCTATTCCTTTGAAATTTTTTATATGTTCAATCATCGCCATAGTATCTCCAATAAGTCTTGTCTCTTCACTAGAAGTTAATTTTCCCTGTAAAAATAAAATAACATTTCCCAAAACAATATTTAATATTTTTTTAATTCTTTCATCACTGTTTAAATCTCTAATTTCTGAATAAGGAATAAATCTAATAGCAAATCCTTTAATTTTTCCTAAATTCTTTTTTTTCACGCTCTTTTTCATTTTATAATTAAATAAATATGCTTTTTAATTTTAACTAAACTTTTTTTGATAACTTAAAAATTGATTCGTAAAATTCTTCTAAGTTTTCCCCATACTTTGCACTTATTCCTACAACTTCATATTCTGGAAATGCAGCCTCAATTTTTTTGGAATCTGATTTTTTTAAATCAATTTTGTTCGCAACAATTAAAACTGGAATCTTTCTTGCAACTAAATTTCCTATTATTGTGATGTTCACCTGATTATAAGGATTTTCAGTTGAGTCCAAAACAATCACAACAATATCTACATCATCAAGCCATTTTATGCTTTCAATTACTCCTTGTGTAGCTTCTTTCGCCCGGGTTTTAGATTTTTTCTTTGTTAATTTATATTTCAAAAAATCCTCATAATCTATTTTTGTCGCAATTCCAGGAGTGTCTATCATCTTGAAAACCATTTTTTTCCCCTTGTAATCTATTTCAACTTTTTCCTTAAATTGCACATTCCTTGTTTCATGAGGAATTTTACTAACACTTCCAATTTCTTCTCCAGTAAAATCTTTGCATATTCTATTTGCTAAACTAGTTTTCCCAGCATTTGGCGGTCCATAAAAACCTAATTTTATATCTTTTTTGTTCTTGAAAATATTAGAAAAAATTCTTTTAAAAAAATTCTTAAAAATTTTTATTACCATTATGCAAAACCTCCTGTTTTGTATCCGCAGTTTCTGAGGATATTGAAAAATATTTTATTTTTCATAATTATAAATTTAACGCGATAGTTTATAAATATTTCAGTGATTATAAATTATATTTTTAAGAAAATCTTTTCCCAGTTCTTTTTGGATTAAAACGAGGGCTAAAAGTTTTTGATCTTGGAAAATTTCCTCTAAGTTTTCCTGGGGTTATATTTTTAACTTTTTCTTTTTTGAATTTCCCCAGAATCTTCCCAACTGGAATTTCAAGCATACCTGTTCTTTTTCCAGAATATTTTCTTATTACATATGTTATCTGTTCAAATTTCCATCCAGCTTTTTTTAACTTAACAATAATTTCTTTGTCTTCTAATCCTTTCTTTTTTGAACTTTGAATATATGAAATCAAATTATACAATTCATTCCTATTTTTAAATAAATAAGCTTCATATTTTCTTTTATACCATTCTTGCAAAATTAT
>CAZEZA010000021.1:0-5767 GCA_964516415.1 Candidatus Woesearchaeota archaeon
CTGATGAAATGGTTGATTGTTGGTGGATGTTTGGGGAAGGAGAATTGGATTATATGGGCGGGAGTTTTTTAGGAAATACTGCTTGCGCAGTTTGTTCAATTGTAAAATTTGACAAAAAAATTCAAGAAGAATATCCTGAGGGAATAACTTATGAAGAATTTTTGAATAATTTAAGTAAATCTATGAATGAAAAAGAAACCTATTTGCATTATCTTTACGATGTTTATACAATTGATGAATTTATAAAAAAATTTGAGGCAATTAAAACTGATTATGATTCAAAAACTATTTCTTTGGAAGAGAAATATATGATAAGAACTGGTCAGGTTCAAGAATGGGTTGGAGGATCGCTTTGGAAATGGATTGCTGGTGATGAAGAGGTTAATAATCTTGTTCCCTATTTTTTCAATGTGAATGAAATTCCTAACCCTCAATGTGATGAATTTATAACAAAAGCGTGATTTTAAAATGAAAATAAAACAAAAGAAAAAAGGAGAATTGACAACACAACAAATAGTTATTTTAATTATTGCAATAACAAGTTTTGCAATTATTTTATTTTTATTATTTAGATTAAATTTAGGCAAAACAACTGATAATGAAATATGTCATGATTCTGTTGTCAGGAGGGGGAATTCTATTTTACCTGAAGGAACAACTCCTTTGACTTGCCATACAAGTTATATATGTATTACAGAAGATGGAACATGTGAGGAGATGACAGAACCAGAGATTAAAAAAGTTAAAACTAAAGAGGAAATTTATCAAATTTTAGCTGATGAAATGGTTGATTGTTGGTGGATGTTTGGGGAAGGGAAAATTGAATATATTAAAAAAGGATGGACTCATGAGAATTATTGTTCTATTTGTTCTCAATTAGGTTTTGACAATAGTATAAAAAATATTAAAGATTTTGAAGAAGGGCAAATAAGTAAAGATGATTTCTATGATTATTTAATGCAGAAAGAAATTTCTAATAAAGATTTAACTTATTCTGAATATTTTTTTGGGACAAAAAATATTAATGTTCTTAAAGAAATGGCTTTGCAACAACATGGATTAGAAGGGACTTTTGGGGAAATTAAAATAGATAAACGTTATTATATTGTAATGGGAATTACAACAGAAGTTGATGGGTGGGTTGTCACAATGGGGTCTATTGGGGCTGTTATAGGAGGAATTGTTATGAGTCATACCCCTATTGGATGGATTGCCGGAGCAGTTATTGTTGGAGGAGCAGGTATTGGAGTGGGAACAATAGCACAAGAAATTTCAGATTCAATTGAACCAGAAATATTAGCAATAACTATTGAAGGAAAAGAAGGAGTTCAAAATAAATTTATGGCTCCAACAATTATAGAGGAAGATTCTAATAAATTTAAAGCACTTAATTGTGAATCAATAGAAATTTTAGTTTAATTAGTTAGTTTTATTAATTACATTTCTTTTTTATGTTGATGAAAAAAAGGGGAGTACTTTTAGTAGAAAATATTATTTTTATTGTATTAAATATAGTTTTTCTTACAATTTTAATTTTATTTTTATTTAAGCAAGGAAGTGGAGCAGTTGTTTTAGAACAATCTTATGCAAAAAATATTGCTTTATTAATTGATTCTGCAAAACCAATTATGGAAATTCATTTAAACATGGAGCAGGCAATAAAGGTTGCTAAAAAAAATAATGTTGAACCTGATGAAATAATTAAGATACGTGATAATGAAGTTATAGTAAAATTAAGTGAAAAAGGAGGTTATTCATATTCATTTTTTAATAATGTTGATGCAACTGCATATCCTAAAGATGAATTTTATGTTTTTATTATAAATGAAAAAGAAAATGAATAAAAGTAAATCTAAGATTTCCATTTATCCAAATCGACGCTGTCATTTGAATAAAAAGGGGGCTGAACAAATCCTTGCTGTATATTGGTTTTTGATTTTAATCCTTATAGCCGGAGGAATTTTTGCAATGGTTTATGTTTTTTATCATGGTTCTTATGATGTTCGAGATGTAGAAGCTAATATTATGATAAATAAACTTGCTGATTGTTTATCTGAAGGAGGTTATTTGAGAGAGGAATTTTTTAATATTACCAATGAAACTTTTTTATTAAATAAAAATAATTTTTTAGAAATGTGTCGTTTGAATTTTAATGTTGAAGAAAAATGGGAAGATGAAGAGCAATATTATGTGGAAATTAATATCTATAATTTTGGAGAAATAAACAAGCCAATTTTTGAAATTTCTGAAGGGAATAAAAATTGGGAAGGATTTTGTGAATTGCAAGATGATAAAGAATATGAAAAATTAGTAAAATGTGTAAGAAAAAGATTTTATTCTTTAGATGAAGAAAAAAATCAATATTTAATTGAAGTTTTATCGATTATTAGAAAAACAGAAAAAAATGTCAAATAGAAACAAGCAGATAAATAAAAAAGCACAAGTCGGAGACACTATGACTTGGATTGTTGCTACTATTATAATAGTTGTGACTTTAATAATTTTTATTTATGTGTCTTCTGCTTTAAAAGTTGTGAAAGATATTAAAATACCAGATTTGAAAACAGATTCAGAAGAAGATGTGAATTGGCTTGAAAAAAAAATTTCATTTGCTCATTTATTGGCTTATGATAAAAATAAAAAAGAAATTGATGAATGGATTGAAGGAAAAAAGGAAATTAAAGAAGGGGAAAAAGATATTGTGGTAATTCATTACACAGCAGTTGATTCAGCAAAAGGAACTGAAAATGTATTAAAAGATAGAGGATTAAGTGTTCAATATATTCTTGATAGAGATGGTACAGTTTTAGAATGTGAAATTGTTGGAGGATGGAAATTGAGAGAATGTAAAGCAAAAGATGTTTTAGAAGTAACAGGAGAATGGGAG
Organism: Candidatus Woesearchaeota archaeon; assembly: GCA_964516415.1. GTDB lineage: Archaea > Nanobdellota > Nanobdellia > Pacearchaeales > GW2011-AR1 > CAZEZA01. The sequence continues at coordinate 2,888 of CAZEZA010000021.1, forward strand.
AGAACTTCTGCATATCACGCAGGATGTGGAACAGGAAAAGATCAAAGACCAGAATGTTCAGAACAATGTATTACAGATGCAGGAATTTTAAAAACAGAATGTAGTGCATTTGTGGAAAATCCTTTGGAAAAATGTTGTATTCAAGGTTTTAATCAAAGAGCTATTGGTATTGAAATTGTTAATTTAGGTTCTGACTGTGGAAAAGAAGAATATATAGATAGTTGTAAAAATAATAAAAAAATAAACGGAGTAATCTGGGAAGAATATCCAGATGAACAGATTGAGGCTTTGGTAGAGTTAGTTGCAGGAATAGTTACAAGAAATAATATTACAATTGATAGAGATCATATTATTGGTCATGAAGAAATTACTACTTATAAAACTGATCCAGGACTTGCATTTCCTTGGGGGGAATTTATGATGAATTTAAAATCAAAAGTGGGGGGGAAAATAGTTTTTATAGATAAATAAGATGAAATTAGAATTTATAAAAAATCAACCAAGTAGGTCTAGAGGAAGATTTTTCAAATACAATTTTTTCCCAAAAAATCGTAAAGCAGATATCCCAGTAACAATTTTAGTAATAGGTGTTTTTTCAGTTTGTTGCTTAGCTTTGCTTAGTTTTTTTATTTCCGCTATTAACACAAGGGAATCTTTTATGGGGATTGATTTAATGGAAAAAATAAATTCTCAAATAGAGGAAAATTTTTTTTATGGCATAACAGGTTATTCTACAGATTTGGAAAAAACAAATCTTCAGAGGGTTATTGAATATGCAAAGGATAATAAGGTGGTTAATAGAAAATGCAATTGTGGAGATAAATGTAATCTTTATGTAGACATGATTATAGAAGCATCAAATAATAATAAAATTACAGACCCTTTACTTTTCCTTTCTTTGATGATGCAGGAATCTACATGTGTGCCAAATGCATTTAGTGGAAGTTCTGTTGGATTGATGCAGATTAATCTGATACATTGTGGAGAATATGGATTACCTTCGAATAGAGATAAATGTAAAAATGAATTAATTAATAATCTTGAATTGAATCTTGAAATTGGAGCCAAAATTTTAAGAGAAAATTATGATTTGGATAAAGGAGGAAGAAAGTTTTCTGGAGCTTGTTTGAAAGAAAATAAAGAGAAGGTTTATTCTGGATGGGAAGCAGCTTTAAGAGGGTATAATGGATGGGGGTGTGACCCGACATTTGTTGCACAAGATAATTTTGTTGAAGATATTATGAGAAGGTATAATGAATTAAAAAAATTTGAAGGAGGTTATCAAGAGAAAAAAGGAACATATATATCTCCTGAATGGGGATTTAATTGGGTGAAAGAAAAAACTTTATTTTCAGTTAAATATATAAGAAATTTAGAATAATATAAATTACAAAGTTTTTTAAATAAAATAATCTTGAATTAGATATGCAGAATAAAAAGGGGCAGGGATTAAGTACTAATGCAATTATATTAATTATTTTAGGTGTTATTATTTTAGTTATTTTAATAGCAGGATTCACAATAGGTTGGGGTCAATTAAAAGATACATTTTTTCCTTCAAATAATATCAAGACAATTGTGCAACAATGTGAGGCGGCATGTACCACAAATAGTAAATATGATTATTGTACAAAAATGAGAATATTGAAAGTTGATAGAGTAGAGATTGAAACAAATTGTGCTATTTTTTCTGTTATTGGAGAGTATGATAAATATGATATAAAAGAATGTCCTTCAATTAATTGTGATTTTGATTGTGGTAGCATTAAAGTTGGAGAAAATACAGCTGTTCCGAAAGATTCATGTGAAGATACTGAAGAGGATGTAACTTCTATTGCAGATGTTAAATGTTGTATTGCTAAATAAATTTAATTCTTAAAATGTCAAGATATGCTGATTCTGAAAAGAGAAATAAAGGAAAAGATAAAAAAAGAGAAAAGCGAAAACATCCTTATAAAAAAGGGGGAAGGGGAAGAACACAAATTAAAATTAAAAAGTAAAATAGTTTTATAAATTCAGTTTACTAATTTTTGTTATGTATGAAATAATTTTTTTATTAATTTTGGCTTTAGTGTGGATTGCTTTTGCGACGATTCAAGATTTGAAAAAAAGAGAAGTTGCAAATTGGCTTAGTTTTTCTTTAATATTTTTTGCTTTAGGATTTAGATTTTTTTATTGTTTGTTTTCTCAAACAACCCAAGGATTTACTTTTTTTTATCAGGGATTAATAGGATTAGTAGTATTTTTTATTATTGGAAATTTATTTTATTATGGACGAATATTCGCTGGAGGGGATGCAAAATTAATGATTGCTTTGGGAACTGTATTACCTTTTTCTGAAAATTTCTTTGTTAATATAAAAATTTTTATTTTGTTCTTTTTTATTTTTATGTTTGTTGGAGCTTTTTATAGTTTGACAATTAGTATTATTTTAAGTTTAAAGAATTTTAAATCTTGGAGAAAAGAATTTTACCAACAGTTTAACAAAAAGAGAAAGTTAGTTTATCTTTTTATGTTTTTTGGAATAATTTTAATGATTTTTGGATTTATTGAAAATTTGTTATTTATTTTTGGAATTTTTGTTTTTATTCTTCCTTATTTTTATGTATATGCAAAATCTATTGATGAAGTTTGTATGGTTAAAAAAATAAAAACAAACCAATTAATGGAAGGAGATTGGCTTTATGAAAATGTTAAAATTGGAAATAAGGTTATTGAAAAAAATTGGGATGGTTTGAGCAAAAAAGAAATTAGAGAAATAAAAAAGAAATACAGGGAAATAAAAATAAAGCAAGGAATTCCTTTTGTTCCTGTTTTTCTTTTTAGCTTTTTAATTTTAATATTGTTTTATTTTTTAAAAATAGAATTATGGAATCTTTT
>CAZEZA010000021.1:5867-6998 GCA_964516415.1 Candidatus Woesearchaeota archaeon
GTTTTGTTTTTAACATTTCTTGAATTTGTTCAAGTTCTTCTGGTTTTGCTTGTGTTTTTTTTGAATTAATTGTTTCATCTTTGTAAATAGGGAGGATATTTATTATTTCATGCCCTAAAATGTTGGATGAAGAAATTTGGATATCTTTTGGATTTAATATTTTTTTTATTTTTTTTGCGATATTTTCTGCAAAAGAAAAAATTTCTTTAGATAATTTATCTGGGCTGGAGAGATGTTCTTTTGGGATTACTAAAATATGCCCTTTAGATATAGGATTTATTTCAAGAATTGCTATTGCTTCTTTGTCTTCATCTATTTGATATGATTGAGCATCTCCAGAAACTATTGAACAAAAAATACATTGTTGAGAGTTTCCTTTTTGATTTTTCATTAAATTATTTTGTTTTAAAAATTCTTCAAATTGTTCAGTATTCATTGATTCAATTTGTTGTTTTGCAAGTTCTTTTTTATCTTCTGGAAAAGTTGAATCTATCTGCTGAATAATTTGTTGTTTTGTTTGTTCTACTTGTTCTTGTGATAACATATAAGAAAAAGACAATTATCTCTTTTATATTTAACTATGGTTCTCTTTTATATACTTCTCAATTTCCTTAATAGAATTAAATTTTTCCATTTCTTCATAGGGGATTTTTATTCCATATTTTTCAGAAAATCTAAAGATGAAATTACACCTATCAAAATAATCCATGCCTAACTCTTCATCTAGTTTGGTATCTCCTGTTATTTCATTTTTAATATATATCACATCTGATAAAGTCTTTTCTAATTTTTGTCTAATATTTTCTTTTGTTACTTTATTTTCCATTTTTTAAAAATTGTATAATGATTTATAAGAATTATTATATTTTGTTCTATATTTTAAATAAGTCTCCTCATATCAACAACTTGAACAGAATTAACATTTTCTATTTTTTTTAATTCTTCTTCAATTTTTCCAATTTCTTGTTCTTCTGGAAATGCAAAGAAAACTATTATTGCTTTTAGTCCAAAAGCGATTGCTTCTTCTTCAAATTTACAATTTTTTCCGCCTTTCTCTGAAATTAATTTTTCTGCTTGTTTTTTTATTTCTTCTAAATTAACCTCTGGAGATATTGGCATTATTTTTATTTT
>CAZEZA010000022.1:0-6960 GCA_964516415.1 Candidatus Woesearchaeota archaeon
AAAATAAGATAAAATTATACAATTTAGATGCTATTGATTTAATAAAAAAGATTAAAACTGACTTACCTAAAAAAACTTTAATCTATTTAGACCCTCCTTATTATTACAAAGGAAAAGAGTTATATCTCAATTATTATGATAATAAAGACCATGAAAAAATTGCTAAAGTTATTAAGAAGCTAACAAATATTAAATGGGTAATAACTTATGATAATGTAGGCCCAATAAATAAATTATACAAAGGTTTTGATAATTATAGTTATCTTCTGAATTATAGTGCGGCTAATTCTGGAAAAGGAGAAGAAATAATAATCTTTTCTCGTGGAATAAAACATTCTTCCGAAGGATTAACTCTTGCTTGATTCTAACTCTCCTCCAAACACCAACAATAATTATTTAAATCCCTTACCCAATAATCTTTATTAAGTCCCAGTATGGTCTTCGGACAATGCCGGGTTTATATTCTAAAATGAATTCTGAGAAACAGGCAGTAATATTCATTGATGGGAATAACTTATATCATAATTTGAGGGAGATGAAGATTAAGGATATGAAGAGTGGGAAGTTTAAGGTTAAGGATATGGAGACGGGTAGGGAAAAAACATTTAAGCGATAAACTTAAAATAGCTTGTTCTTGTTAGATAATTATGACATGTTACTCACATTCAAGAATGAGTAGTTATGAAAATTGTCCTTATCAGTATAAACTGAGATATATTGATAGAATTAAAGTTGATGTTCCTACAACTATTGAGTGTTTTATGGGAGATATGGTTCATCAGACATTGGAGTTTTTGTATAAAAATAAGAAATTTAAAAAAAGAGTTGCAAAAAATATTTTGATTAAATTTTATAGAGATTTGTGGAAAAAGAATTATTCTGATGATATTTTGATTGTTAAAGCAGATAAGGAAAATGTTAAAGGAGAGAATTATAGGAAGATGGGAGAGAAATTTATTTCTGATTATTATGATAGGATGAAACCATTTGACCAATTAACAATTTTGGGATTAGAGACTACTGATAGAATGACTTTGCCTGATGGAAACCAGTGGCATATTAGAATAGATAAATTTGCTTGTGATAGCGAAGGAAATTATTATGTTTGTGATTATAAAACAAATGCAAGGATGAAAGACCAAGAAGAAGCAGATTCAGACAGGCAACTTGCTCTTTATTCTGTTTGGGTTAAAGATAAATTCAAGGACGCTAAATCTGTAAAATTAATTTGGCACATGCTGGCTTTTAATAAAGATGCTGTTTCAGAAAGAACAGATGAACAATTACAAAAACTGCAAGAAGAGGTTTGTGAAATAATTAAAGAAATAGAAAATGCAAAAGAGTTTCCAAGAAATCAAACTGCTCTTTGTGATTATTGTGTTTACAAAGAAATATGTCCTTCTTTTAAGCATGAAGCAGAATTAGAAAAAATTGAAGATGTTGAAAAGTTCAAAGAAGATGAAGGTGTTAAGTTGGTTGATGAATTTTCAGAAGTTAAAACAAAACTTTCTGAATTAAAAAAAGCAGAGGATGAATTTAAGGATAAGTTGATTCAATATGCAAAACAATTTGGTATTGATTTTATTTATGGTTCAAACAAAAAATGTTCTGTTAAGGAATTTGAGAAAATAGTTATGCCTGAGGATAAATCAGAGTTAATTGAGTTAATGAAGAAGAAAGGAATTTGGGAAGATTTTGTGATGTTGAATTATATGAAATTAAATAGTGGGGTGATCAAAGGGAATGTTGATGATGATGTTAAAGATGCTGTTGAAATTGTTAAGGATTTTAGATTATCGTTGAGTAAAAGGAAGGATGTTGAGGGGGAAGAATGATTAAAGAAAATATAATCAAAGGTATTGAATTAGCTGAAGATATTTTAAAGAACTCTCCATATGAAACTCAAAAAAATGAAATAATTAAGCTTTTTGAAAAAACAAAAAATAACAATCTTACAGATATTTTATTAAGATTAATAGTAATTGATAGCTGTTATTCTACAAATATGAATCGGAGATTATTTGGTTTTGAAGAACTTAGTAAATTTATCTTAAACGAATTAGAACCCAAGATAGAATTATTATCTGATGTTTATCTATTTATTAAGAAAAATTTTAATTTATTAATCACGCCTATAGGAATTGATAAAAAGGGAAAATTAAAAGGTCATGCATTTTCCATAATAACTAAATATTTATACTTTCGGACTAAGTTTAATTTTCCAATATTTGATAGTCTTGTTTTAAAAGAATTACATTACCAAGCGAATCTAAAAAAATCTCCAGAACCCAGTTTAGACTATTTTGAACAATTAAAAAAGTGGAAGGATAAATATAAATTATCTTGGGATAAACTAGATCAATATTTTTGGGTTTGCGGAAAAGTGAGAAAAGGAGGCTTTTCTTTATTATTGAAAGACAAAAAGAATTATCTCAACCTATTAAAAGATTTAAATCTTGACTTAAACGGAAAGATAAAAAGCGAAAAAGTGGATAAATTAATAAAGGAGAAATTAACATTTGTTAAGATTCAATTTAAAGAAGAAAAGATAAGAAAGATCCATAATCTTTTTTTAATTTTAGAAGCGGAAAAAAATTAAAGGTAAATAAAAAATTAAAAAGGTTTAAACCCTAAAAATAAGATGGTTGCAAGACATATAGAATTAAGAAAAAAAGAAAATAATACTATTGAATATGAAAAAGAAGAGAAAGTTCAAAGTAAATTGACTGATTTTGAAGAGGAATCTCTAAATAAAAAATAAAATAGCATTTTTATAAAATATGCCAAAAAAGAAAGATTATTTAAATTTAACAAAAGAAGAGATTCTTAAAATAGTAGAGAAACAAGATAAAGAATTAGCTAATAAAAAGTATGGGCTTGTCTGGGATTCAGAAAAAGAAACTGAGAATGTTGTTCAAGAATGTGCAGAGAACTTACCCATTTTAAGAAATGTAAAAGGAAAGACAATTAAAACTAATGATAAAGGAGATAATATTCTTATAGAAGGAGATAATTATCATGCACTCACAGTTTTAAATTATACTCATAAAGAAAAGGTTGATGTTATATATATTGACCCTCCTTATAATCGAGGAAATAATGATTTTAAATATAATGACCGATATGTAGAAAAGGAAGATGGTTACAGACATTCTAAGTGGATGAATTTCATGGAAAAGAGATTAAGATTAATGAAAAAAATTCTTAAATCTACGGGAGTTATATTTATTTCAATTGATGAAAATGAATTCGCACAATTAAAATTATTATGTGATAAAATTTTTGGAGAAAATAATTTCTTAGGTAATTTAATATGGAAAAAACGAGGAGGAATTGGAAGTTTTGCAGAAAAAAATTTAACTCAAAATCATGAATATATATTAGTATATAAGAGACCAAGTGGTTTTATATATCAGAATATTCTTGGAGAAACTCGAAAAAAACAATTTAAAGAAAAAGATGAACGAGGGATTTTTAGATGGATAGGCCTAATTGGCCCAAGTCAACAAACTAAAAAGAGGAGACCAAATTTAGATTATGGAATAATATATGATCTTAAAAATAAAAAAATTGTGGGTTTTAAAAAGAGGGATAATACTAAGATTTTTTTTGATAAAAAATGTTCTAATAAATTATATGAAATTTGGTTAGGAGGAGAAGCTACTTGGTTAGTAGGCATGAATATTATTACTAAATTCTACAAAAAAGGACTGATTGGTATATTTAAGGAGCAAGATACATATTCTGTGAAAATTAAAAATTATTTATATAATGAATTGGGGGAAATAAATGGAACAATTCTTAAGAGCAATCTAATTGATAATGATATTAAGATTGGTATGAATACTGAGGGAACAAAACAGATAAGAGAAATCTTATATCCAAAAGACTATGGTAATATGAAGCCCAAACCACTTTCATTAATCGAATTTCTTTTATCTACTAAGACAGATAAAGACTCATTAATTTTAGATTGTTTTGCAGGTACTGGAACAACAGGACATGCAGTTATGAATTTAAATAATACTGATAAAGGAAATCGAAGATTTATTTTATGTACAAATAATGAAGGCAATATTTGTAAAGATGTATGTTACCCTAGATTAAAGAATATTATAAAAGGATATAGAAATAAAAAAGTTGGAAGTATAAAAGGTCTTGGTGGAAACCTCCAATACTTCAAAACAGACTTAATTAAAAAATCAGATAATAGAGATCAGATTAAAATCAATCTTACTCAAGAATGTACTGAAATGCTTTGTGTTAAAGAGAATATATTTAATCTTAAAAAAGAGTCAGAGGATTTTAAAATATTTGAGTCACATAAAAAAGATAAATTTTTATGTGTTTATTATAATTTTATAGATAGCTCATTTAAGAATTTTTTAAAAGAAATTAAAAAGTTAAATGGTGAAAAAATTGTTTATATGTTTTCTTTAGAAAACACAATAGATAAAGAATTATTTGAAGGGATAGAAAATATTAAATTTGAAGCAATCCCTCAAAAAATACTAGAAGTTTATAAACAACTAATTAAATTGAATATTAAAAAATAAAATGGCAACAAAAGAACCAAGACAATATCAAGAAGATGCAATTGAAGAATTACTTTTGAAGACGGAACTTCTATTAAAGAGAGATAATCGGACAATTGTTTTCCAGTCTCCTACTGGAAGTGGAAAAACCTTTATGGCCTCCCAATATATCGAACAGCTTATTGAAAAACTTCCTAATGAAGATCTCTGTTTTTTATGGATTAGTATAGGAAAAGGAAAGTTACATATTCAAAGCCAAGAAAGTTTAAAAAAAGAATTTCAAGGATTTCCAGAATGTAACTTATTAGAAGAAGAATTTTTTGGTTCAAGAAAAGTTATAGATAAAAATGAAGTGGTAGTAGTTAATTGGGAAAAATTACGAACTAAAGATAAAGAAACTAATAAATGGAAAAATATTTTGATGAAAGATAAAGAAACAATTAATTTTAGAGAATTAGTTAAAAATACTCGAGAAGAAAATAGGAAGATTATAATGATAATTGATGAGAGCCACGCAAGTAGAGACACTAAAAGATCTGTTGAATTAATAGATGACATAATTTGCCCAGATATAATAATAGAGATGAGTGCAACTACAATCCCTAGAGAGAATGCAGAAAAAGTCATGGTTGATCCAACTAAGGTAATAGAACAAGGGATGATAAAAAAAGAGATTATAATTAATTCAAATATAGGAGAATTAAATGAGAATGATATTAATTCTCAAGAATTGATTATGAGGAGTGCTTATGAAAAAAGATTAGAATTAAAAAAACAATTTAGAAAAGAAGGGGTAGGATTAAATCCTCTTGTATTAATTCAATTACCAAACAGCGAGGCAGGAGAAGATAAAAAGGCTTTTGTAGAAAATTTTCTAGCAACAAAAAAGATAACTACTAAAAACAAAAAATTAGCCATTTGGCTTAATGAAGATAAAATAAATAATGAAAGTGAAATTGTTTGCCCAAATGATAGTGATGTAGAATTTCTTATATTTAAGCAAGCGATTGATACTGGATGGGATTGTCCGAGAGCACATATTTTAGTAAGATTTAGAGAGATCAAAAGTATAACTTTTGAAATTCAGACAGTTGGAAGAATCTTAAGAATGCCTGAAGCAAAACATTATTTAAGTGATGAATTAAATCAGGGGTTTGTTTATCTAAATACTTCTGAGTTTAATATTAAACCAGAAGACTATAATCCAAATATCATTAAGAGTGCGGTTTCAAAAAGGAAAGATATTTACAAGAACTTAAAATTAGAATCCTATTATAGAAGTAGAATTGATTACGGAGATATTACTTCTAGTTTTTATGATGTTTTAGAAAAAGTTTTTTGTAAAGAGTTTGGGATTACAAAAGGAGATGTATCTAAAAAGAAAATTTCTAATAAAATAAATATTAAAGGATTGGAAGCTTCAGATAAAATTATTCTTAATAAAAATTTAGATATGAAAGAATTTGATAAATTAAGAGATAAAATATTTGTAGGGGAAGATATTGATACTAATCTTTCTCAAGAAGATGGATTAAATGTTTTTGAAAATCTGATTAAAAAAAATCTTGGGTCTTTTGCACCGAAAAGATCTATTTCAACAGTTAAACAAGCCATATATAATTGGTTTAAGAAGTATTTAGGTATTAAGCTTGTAGGAACTGGTCTGATTTATATTCAAAATATCTGCCTCAATAATTTAGGATTTTTTGATATATTAATTAATAAATCTATTGAAGAGTATAAGCCAACAAAGGACGAGGAAATTGAGAAAAAAATTGAGAAAACAGAACTTATTATAAAAAATTGGGAAATAGAGAAGACAAGAAATTTTAATCCAAATATTTATAAAAAATATGATTATAAATTAAGTCTTTATGATCCTTGCTATTTAAATTTTGATAGTGGTTTGGAAGAAAATTTTATTGAACATCTTGAGAAGAATAAAAAAGATATCTTATGGTGGTGGCAAAATGGTAACGAGCATATGCAGATTAATTTTGGAGTAAAATGCGAGGATAATACTACATTCCAACCAGATTTTTTGATTATGTTTAAAGATGGAAAATTAGGAATATTTGATACAAAAGCTTCAGGGGATAGAGAAGATAAGAATAAAATAAAGGGAGAAGCCCTACAAAAATATATAATTGAACAAAATAAAAAAGGTAAGAATCTCTTTGGAGGCTTAATTGTTAAGGAGAGTGGAAAGTTTAGAGTAAATCAAAAAGAAAATTATCTTACAATTAGAGAGAAAACAGAAGATTGGGGCTTTATTAACCAAATTTTTGAAAAAAAATTAGTTTCAAAAGATCCTGAAGGAAAATATAATTAATCTTTCTCTTTCCAACTCCAAAACTTCCCATTTCCAACAATAACATGATCCAAAACTTTTATTCCTAATTCTTCCCCTGCTTTCAGTATTTTA
>CAZEZA010000023.1:0-6855 GCA_964516415.1 Candidatus Woesearchaeota archaeon
CATAAACTTTATGAATCTTTCTGCTTTAAATCTTTTTCTATACAAAAATAATATATAAAATTAATAAAAAAATAAAATAAAATAAATAAAGGCTTATCTTCTTTTTTTCTTTTTAGCAGGTTTTTTCTTTTTCACTGGTTTTCTCTTAACAGCTTTCTTTTTTACAGCTTTCTTTTTCTTTTTTCCACCACGAGCCATTCGTGCTTCACATACATTTCCAGCACCATCTACATAGTAAAGATATCCTTTTTTTCTTGTAATAACTTTTTTCTTAATAATTTTTCCCATAATTTTTACCTCCTTTTTTAATATTATAGAAGATAAACAACAAAGCACTATTTAAACTTTTGGTAAAACCCGTCGGTGATGAAAGGTTTCATTAAATCTTAAAATATCTAATTTTTAATTTTATTTTTAAAAAGAAGTTCTGTAATTTTTTCATATTTTTTATTAAAAGGGATTTCTACAAGTTTATAAAAAAATTTATCCGAAGAAACAGAAAAATTAAAACTTTTAACAACCTTTAAATCAATAATCTCATTTTTATCATCAAGCCAGATAGCCACAAAAGGAAAAAATACAAATAAAGAATGGATTCTTATATTTGTTGGCTTCTTAAATTCAAATAAAAGTGCCTGAGCTTTTCCTCTTTTCTTGAACATCAATCCAGAAAATTTTTCAAAGCAATTACAAACTTTTAAATCAATTACAAACTCTTGCTTTTTGAAATTTAATTTAATTTTCTTTCTCGTGACCTTTAGATTATTCATTTTTCTTTTTATAATCCTTATAATATTTATAATATTTATAATGTTTATTAACATTTTTCTCTGTAACAAAATTATGATGCTTAAAACCGCCCCCAAAACATTTTGGGATATGCATTAATTCATGGATTATAATTTTTATTTTTTCCTCTTCATCAAATTTTTCAAATCGTTCTGATAGGAATTCAAGAACATAAAATGCCGGTCTGCCAATAGCTTTCTGCATTAATTTCCCAAGAGCATGGCAACGAGCAATTGTCCAACGAGAAGAAGTTCCATAACTTCTAAAACATTTTATATTTTCAAGATCAATATGAGGAAATAAAACTTTAGAAATCTCTTCTGCTTTCAGTTGAATATCTGGTGCAAATTCATATTTCATATTAAATTAAACAATTAAGGGTATAAATCCTTTATGAATTAAATAAGAATATAAGAATATTTATAAATAATGCTTATCTAATTTACTGAAAAGGGTAAAATGAAAAAAATAATATTTTTGTTGATCTTTGTAATCTTAATTAGTTCTTTTGCATCTGCTGAAATGATAATTACCGAACAGCCAAAAGAATTTTATAATATGGGGGATATTATAAGTATGCCTTTAAAGATAATTACCACAAATGAAGTAAATGCTTTTTTTTCTATGTATCTTATTTGTAATGGAATTGAGACAGAAATTCATAAAGAATATATTGGATTAAAAGCAGGAGAAGAAAAAGAAATTAGTGCCTCAATACCTTTAATGATAAGCTTTGTTGGAAAATCTACAGGAATATGTAAAATAAAACCAATGTTAGGAAAAGAATATATCTTAACAAAAGAATTCGAAATTTCTGATTTAATAACAATAAAATCAATTTTTGAAGAAAGTGAATTTAAACCAGAACAAGACATAGTCATTGAAGGAGAAGCAGTTAAAAAAAATGAAGAAATGGTGCAAGGAATAGTAGAATTAAAAATAATGAACAAGAATTCATCTTTAATTGAAAAAATAGGTACTGTAAAAAACGGCTATTTCTATTTAAATTTCTCATTGCCGAAAGAAAGCAAAGCAGGACAATATCTTGTAAAAATAGACGTATATGAAATGGATTCAGATGGACAAAAAACAAACAAAGGGTTCATAACTCATAATATATTAATAAAACAAATCCCCACAAGTTTAGAAATCGTATTTGAAAACTCAGAAATAGACCCAGGAACAAACTTAAATGTTAAATCAATTCTTCACGACCAAACAGGTGAAAATATAGAATCAAATTCAATTATAACTATAAAAAACCAGAAAAATGAAATCTTAGAAAAAACAGAAAAATTAACAAACGACTTCTTAAACTTCCCAATTGCATATAATGAACCTCCTGCAAACTGGACAGTAATTGCTGTCTCAAATGAATTGACAGCTGAAACAATTTTTAAAATAAAAGAAAAACAAGATGTAAAAATTGAATTAATAAATAAAACACTAACAATAACTAATATGGGAAATGTCCCTTATAAAAAGTTAGTTAAAGTAAAAATTGGAAATGAAACATTAGATATTGATGTCTTTTTGGATGTTGATAAAACTCAAAAATATTTTTTAACTGCTCCTGATGGGAAATATAAAATAGAAATTATGACTGATGAAGGAAATAAAATTAATGAAACAATAACACTTACTGGAAAAACAGTTGATGTAAAAGAGGTTTCAGAAGGAGTAGTAAGTTTAATGAGGCATCCTATTGTTTGGATATTCATAATAGCAATTCTTGGATTTATCACTTTTTTGGTTTTCAAAAAAGGACGTAAAAGAATCTTTTTTGGTCGTACTGATTCTAATAAAAAAGGAAAAGAACAAAAAAAATCTTGGTTGGAAAGAAAAAAAACTATAGCTCTAACAAAAAATTCAATAGTCAATACAAAAAATAAAGCAGAACTCTCTTTATCCATCCAAGGAAATAAACAAAATGCAAGTATTGTCTGCCTTAAAATAAAAAATCTTAAAGAAATTCAATCAAAAAAATCAAATGCAGAAGAAACATTGCAGAAGATAGTTAATATAGCAGAAGAAAATAAAGCAGTTACATATGAAAATCAAGATAATTTATTTTTTATTTTAGCACCAATAAAAACTAGAACATTCAAGAATGAAACAACTGCTATAAAAATTGCACAAAAAACTCAAAAAATTTTAAAAGAATATAACAAATTAGCAAAGCAAAAAATAGATTTTGGAATTTCTTTAAATTATGGAACAATAATTGCAAAACAAGAAAAAGACATTTTGAAATTTATGAGCATGGGAACTTTAATAACAACAGCAAAAAAAATTTCTTCAATTTCTAAAGAAGAAATTTTCTTAAGTGAAAAGATAAAGGATAAATTAAGTACAAATATAAAAACAGCAAAAGAGCAAAAAGATAAAATTGCAGTTTATACAATAAAAGAAATAAAAGATAGAGAAGGAAATAAAAAATTCATACGAAGTTTTTTAAATAGAATTGAAGGAAAGAAATAATCAAACATACAATTTCAAATAACTATTGACAATCGCCCTCTTAACTTCGGGATGCTTTTTTTCTAATTCATTAATGAAATTACTAATTTTATCTTTTTTTTGCTTTTTTTTAATAAATTTCAAACCTTTTAGTTTAGCGTAGAGCAATACTTCTTTATCTAAAAAAAGATATAATGGCTTAATTGATTTACCCCAAACAGGTTTAATCTTATTTAATTTTTTTAAATTTCCATTAATTATTTCATAAATAAAATCGTTGGATTCTTGGTCAATAGTAGAAGATATTGCAATCTTATCAACCTTCGCTCTTGTTGGAATTTTAATGCCCTTAGAATAAGCCTGAGGCCTCTGTCTTTGGAGGTCATGCCCGTGGCATGGTGCCAAAACACAATGTGCTTTCTCAACAAACATTTCTAAGACATCTTCTAAAACAACTTCTCTAAAACCTTTACCATTTTCATAATCAATTACACTCCCACTTTGAGCCATTTTAAATTTTCTAATTGTATAAAGAACTTTTTTCTGAAAATATCTAATAAAACAATTTTTACAAAGTTTTCGTTTATTTGTAAATTCATATACTGGATTTTTTTCACATTGCTTGCACATTTTATTTTTTTATATCAAAATCTTTAACACTATGTTTAGAATATTTTTTTATTAATTTCTTAGCTTCTTTTTCATACTTTCTATTTTTAATTAAAGCTGTAGGACCTGGTTGCTTTGGTATAATTTTTATTCCTTTTTCTTTTTCTAATAGTTCGTTTTCTTTTTTATCTCTGCCTAAAATTATTTGGCTTTCTTTAAAATGTCTACCAATTTTTAAAAGTTGAATATCTTTATAATTTATCTTTTTATTAATAATTTTTTTTAATTTTTCACAATATAATTTCTCACAAAGCAAACACCCTCCCCCAGGAGAAGGATAAGAAATCCCAAAATTTTTAGCAAGAGCTATTTGTTTATCTCTTCTTCGCCCTTGAATATTATAACCAAATGATTTATCAGAAAGAGGTCTTACTAATCTTTCATTCAAACCAGATTTCTCTTCAACTAATTTCATAGATTTTTTCATTTGAGACATAGGTCTCTCCCCTAAAACCTCACCAGTAACAATTATCTCAATTTTTTCTTTATCTGCAAATTTTTTTGCTTTTTTCAAAATAAAAATTCTACAATCAATACAAGGGTTAATACCTGCTCCTCTTCCATATTTTGGATTTTTAATTACATTCAAATATTCTTGAAAGAGTTTTCCTTTCGTACAATCAAAAATTTTTAATTTTACTTTTTCTTTTTTTGAAAATTTTCTAATCTCCTTTTCAAAATCTTTACTAAAAGGTAATTTAAAAAATAAACCTATAATATCTTTATTTTGCTCTTGCATAATTTTCACCGCAAGCCTGCTATCTAAACCTCCTGAAAGCATTACAATTACTTTTTTATTTGACATAAAAGAAATAAAAATAAAGACTATAAAAATTATTTGGATTTCTTACTTTTTTCTTTTTTAGAAACTTCTTTCTTAACAGAATCACTTTTTTTATTTTTAAAAACTCCTTTCTTAACAATTTGTTTGACTTCATTTTTAGAAATCTTTTTATCTTTTTTAGAAACTTCCTTGCCTTTACCTTTAAAAAGATTGGAAATTGTAAACCCTACTCCAAAAAATTTCATCACAATTCCCACAATTAAAACTAAAACTCCAGAAATAAGCATAATTAAAAATACAGTATATGATTGAGCAAAGAAAACAGCTAACAATCCTAAAAGAGAATTATCTGAAAAAAGAGATAATACAGAATCAAGTTTCATAAAAGGCAATGAAGAAACTATTAACAAAGCTCCAGAAAGAATAAAGGTATTAGATTTTTTCTCAACTAAAAAAAACATCAACCCAACCAAGGCAACAGAAATCAATAACATCAAATAAAATTTATTGTTCCAATAATTATGGGCTTTTTCAGAAATTAAAAATGAAGGAGAACCTGTTTTTTCAAAGCAATCCCAGAATCCGCAATCATAATCTTCATAGTAAATCTCTTCTATAAAACTATTCAAACCATAATCAATAATAGCTTCAGAACCTTGAGCAACAACATCACACGGAATTGTAAAACTCTTCCCTATGTTGAAGTCTTCAAAAGAAAATTCTGTTTTGTTTTCGCAGTATAATTGCATAATAGGAATATTTTTTTCAATAATCCCTTTTACACTTACATCTCCTGCAACAGAATCTAAAATATCAGAACTAAATTCTGTCTTAACATTATCATAATTCAAAGACAAAGCTAATGTCAATAAAAGATTTCCTGCTAAAAGTAAGATAAAAAGCAGGACACTTACAAAAACTAATAATATCCCTCTTATTGCACCCATAAAAAATAAAATGAAAAAGAGTTTATAAAATTTACATTTTCTCCAAAATACTAATCCTCTTTTCTAAAGGAGGATGAGTTTTCCCTAAACCTTTGAATGGATTTGTAAAAAATAAAGGCGCGATAGCTTTGCTAACTTTTTTTTCAGGAGGAGTATTATCTGTTTGAATTTTTTTCAAGGCTCTTATTAATCCATCAGGATATCTTGTAAATTTCACGGCAGATGCATCAGCAGTAAATTCTCTTTTACGAGAAATTGACATTTGCACAATATAAACAACAATTGGAGCAAGAATTGCCATTACTATTCCAATCAAAATAAAAATTCCTTTACTTTTATCATTACTTCCTCCCTTAAACCAAAGACTTCTTAAAAAAATCTGAGAAATAATTGCAACCATTCCCACCATAACTGCAACCAAAGTCATGTATCTAATATCATAATTTCCTACATGTCCAAGCTCGTGAGCAAGAACTCCCTCAAGTTCTCTTTTATCAAGTTTCTCTAAAGCCCCTTTTGTAACACAAACAACTGAATGATTGGGGTCTCGTCCAGAAGCAAACGCATTTATTTGTTCAGAGGGCATAACATAAAGTTTAGGCATTGGCATTCCACTTGCTAAAGTCAAACCCTCTACAAGGTCGTAATATTGTTTATACTCACTTCTACTAGCTTTCTTCGCTCCCACACTTGCAATTGCAATCTTATCTGAATTATAAAAACTAACAAGAATATAACTCAAAGAAAAAATAATTGCAACAATCATGATAATAAAAAAATATCCTGGTTCTAATGCAAGAGAAATAACATAACCTAACAAAACAATCACTATAAAAATTACAACCATCAAAAAAATTGATTTCCATTTATTTCTTGAAATCTGGTCACGAAAATCTATTCTATGTCTTTCCATAATTAAATAGGTAAAAAAGAGTTTTTAAGATTTTACTCTACTTTAGAAGATAAATCTTTATTTCTCAAAAAATCCTCCTCTATAAATTGATTAAATAATTTCTCATTTTCTTCCACTGCCTTGTTGAAAGCACCATATAATTTCTTAGATTTTCTTTCTTCAGCTAAATATTTTGCTACTGCTATTCCAACCCCTGTCAAAAATGCTCCTCCAGAAATAATGTATCCTATCATTTTACTCTAAAACTCAACCTTAACATTCTTCTTTTCAGATTCAGCTATCTGTAGATATTC
>CAZEZA010000024.1:0-6738 GCA_964516415.1 Candidatus Woesearchaeota archaeon
AGAAAAAGTTATAGAACTGAATTTGAATAACCAATACCCTAATAACCTAACCAAGTAGGTCTGAAAGAAGGGCACGAGCCAAGTAGGTGCAAAGCAAGGTCATAAATAAAATGATAAATGAAGAAACTAAAGGAATTAAAGCTGTATTGATATTTGAAGTTATAGGAAGACCTCCTGAACATTTAACTGAAACTTTAAATGAGATAATAAAAAAAGTTGATGAAGAGAAGGGGGTTAGTGTTAAAGAGAAAAAGGTAAATGAACCTGTTTTAATGAAAGACCAAAAAGATTTTTATACAAGTTTTGCAGAGATTGAGGTTGAAGTCGAGGAAATTTCATCTATTGCAATGTTAATGTTCAAACATATGCCTGCACATATTGAAATTATTTCTCCTGAAAAAATTACTTTAACAAATAATGGATGGAATGATATTTTTAGTGAAATTGTAAGAAGACTTCATGGATATGATGAGGTAGCGAGAATTATCCAAACAGAGAAAAAAATTTTGGAAAATAAATTAAGGGAACTTATGCCTAAGGAGGAAAAGAAAGAAGAAAAATGATAGATGAAATTTCTAGTTCAATTATAGAATCAGGAACAGGAATTGGACATACTCTTACTGGGAGGAGTCTTGATACTGGAAAAGAAAGAACAGAAAATAAAGATTTTAGAATTATAAAAAAATTAGAAGATGAAAGAAAAAAGGTTCAGCCAGTTTATAATGCAAAAGGGGAAATTATAGAATATGATAACTATGGAAGACACCTTAATATTAAAGGGTGATTTTTAGCATAGTAATTCTTATAAAGGAATGAAATAAATAAAAATTATGGCAGATAAAAATGGATTAAATTTTGTTTATCCTCTAATATTCTTTCTGGTTTTTGGAGGAGTAGCAGTGAACCATCTGGAGAAAAAGATAGAAAATTTAAAAGAATCTTTGATAGAAAGCAAAATATTAGAAGAAGATGTTTGCGGAAAAAGAGGAGAAGAATTCAAGGAAAAATTTTATTTGCTTCTTGATGGAAAAAGAGCTTATCTTGAAATTGATGGCAAACCAGTTGAACAATATTTTGATAGAGAATAATTTTAATTAATAATCCTAATCACTTTAAACAAACCTTACATGGTTTGTATCCTTGTTTTTTGAAATAATCCAAATCATCTTTTGAGATTTTATATTTGTCTTCAATTAATTTAGAAAATTTACAAGATGTTTTATGATATGTTTTTGTGTTTGATGATGCAGTGTATTTAGGGACTGGCTTTTTTGGTCGTTCAATAAAAACTTTTTTTTCTACTTCTCTAATCACTGGTTTTTCAACAATTTTCGCAACGGGCTTAGAGGTTTGATGAATAGGTCTTCTAACAAATTTAGAAACAGGTTGAGAAATATTTCTTTTTAGAATAGGTCTTTCAATTTTTTTATTCTCCTCGATAGGTTTTCTTTTTCCTCTAGCAATTTCCAACAAATCAATTGGTTTTTTTGCCTTCCGATATTTTTTCATAAAAAACCAAATTAAAAAACCAGCAATGATGATTATTATCCCCCAACCAATTATGGTTCCTATTGAACTTTTTTTAATTTCTTTACAGTTTCCCAAACAACAATCTGCATCTTTGGTATTAACTGTTTCTTCATCACATTCTTCTTTATCTTTATCACAAATTGTTCCATTTAGTTCTGAACAAGTTTTTGTTATGAGAATTTCACTTTCTTCATCTGAAGGGACATAATCTTTTAAAAAATTCAAAGATATTGTTGAGTTAGTTAAAAGAGTTTCATCCTCTGTTTTTGCTTCTATGTTTCCTTTTATGTTTTCTTCATTTTCAGAAAAAAGATAAAGTTCAATTTTAATACTAGAATCTTCATTTAACTCTTCAATTTTCTCTATTGAAAGATCAACATAAGATTTTAAAGAATCAGATACAGATAAGACAATATTCCTTAATTTTTCCTGTCCAGTATTATAAAGATAAATTATTCTTGTTGCATTGGAATTTGTAGATATAGAAATATCTAAATCTGAAGGTTCAATCTTAAATCCTCTTTCTTTTTTTTCTGATTCTTCTTCAACAAAAATATAAACAGGAATTTCATATGTTAAATTTTCTGTACTTAACTCAATTATTTTTAATGTAGGTTGTTCTATATTTTCTAATTCAAAATTTAATTTTTTTATTTCTCCTGACATTAAAGTTATTAATTCTCCTTCTTCCTCTTCTCCACCACCAAATAAAGAACCAAAAAATCCTTTGTCTTCAGAAGTTTCTGAACTTGCGTTTTTTGTTTTTATTTCAATAGTTATTTTATATTCTTGTAAATTTTGAACTTCTATAAAAAAATTACCTTTTGTGATAACAAAACCAGGATTTATTGAAAAATCCGATATATTCTCAATAATTGAAAAATTTTTCATGATTTCTTCTTCACTAACCTGACTTCCTTTCATATATCTAACATCTTTTATGGAAATTGAATAATTATTTGGTTCTTTCCCTGAGAGTAAAGCATAAATATAAAATTCTTCATTTATTTTTGCAACATCATATTCCATAGGAACTCTTACATGCCCTCTATAAAAAAATATATTTTCTTTAAGAATTGGTTCAAGAAAATATCCAGAAACTTTTGCCATGAGTGTTTCCCCCCCACTAAAATTTGTTTTCATTTCAAATTCAACTGCTGATATTATGGGAATTACAAATAAAAATAAAATTGAAATAAATATTAAACTCTTTTTCATAATTAATTAAAAGAAAAGGAGTTAATAAAGTTTATTTCTTACAAAGTTTTATATATTTTAATTTTTATATTCTATTATGTTTAAATTTGAAGATGCAATTGAGAAAATTAATAAAAAAGCCAAAACACTTTACACTTGTTCTCAAGAAGAATCGCTTGAAATAGAAAAAAGAATATATGAAGAAATGAGAAAAGTTGATATGGAATATAAAATGAGAAATGCCAAATCTATTGAATCAGCTAAAAGAGCTTATATTACTTTTTGGTTATTTGCCCATCTCTCTTAATTTCTTAAGAACATCATCCATATCTTTTCTTGGTTTTCCAGCAGGTTTTTTCATTGGCTGTCTTTGTGCTGGAGGCAATACTCTTCTTGGCATTACTCTCTGTGGGAGCATTCCTGGAGGTGATGGAGGAAATCTAGGTCTTGGCCCTGGTTTACTTCCTCCTAATTTAAACTTCCCAAATTTAGATTTTACTTTAAACCAAACAGGTCTTAATTTATCTTTAAATATTATTCCCATTACAACTAAAGTAATTAATATTAACAACACCCAAATCCACCAATAACTTTTTTTCTCAGAAATAGTTTTTTCAGTACAACAAACTTCACCAGAATCACATTCGTATTCTTCTGATTCTTCTTCATCACTATAACAAGATGTTCTACAATTTCCATCCCCATATAATTCACATTCTGTTTTTTCACTTGGTGCTTGACATGAACCTATACAACATTCAGAACTATCTGAAGCTTCTACAGTTGAAGTGCTACATTTTTCACCAGAACCACAAATTTCTCCCCCTTGTTCAGAACAAGTGTCTAAAATCTTTTCTTTATCGCAACAAATACTTGCACCAAAACAAGTTTTAGAATATTCTTCTCCTAAATTCTCACCCCCAGAATCTTGACAACTCATAGGAGACATGCAATAACCTCCCGCATCTCCACAATCTATACCTTCATCATCAATAAAAGAAAGTCCTCTTGGCCAAATAGAATATAAAATAAAAGCAGTGTTTCTTATGTTTCCTCCATCCCAACAGCCATCACTACCTTGAACTCCTTCTTCTAAAAGCCAATTCCTTGTGTTTGTTTTTTGTTCAAGTTCTTCATTTTGAAATGGAAGTAATGCTAAAGCAGTATCATAATACTTGTCCCCTGAATACAACCACCATTTGTCACTTTGTTGTTTTAATAATAATTCATTACGAAAATCATTTGTTAAAGAATATAAAAAAGATTCTGGAAGATATTCTTGGTTTTCATCTGCCATAGTAATTAAATAAGGAAGAAAAGGAGAAATATCATATCCTTCAAAATTTAAAACAAATGCTGACCATAAGCTTGCTTCATAATCACAAGATGTATCTCCTGAAAAACAAAAAGAATTTACTTTTTCTGTTGTTGTTCCTGCTGCTGATGCAGTATGTGTATTCTCTGAAACATAGATTGTATCAGAACCTGCACCTGATGTTTTCTTGTAAAGTAAATTTGTTGAAAAAGATTTATCACATGAAATCTCAAATTCGTAGTCATAACAAGTTGGAAGAATTTTAAGCCAATAGTCTCCTCCATATAACTGCAAACAGGCTCCTGCAGGTGTATTTATTTTTTTATCTTCTCCAATAATTATATTAGGATATGATGAACCTCCATAATTTATTATGCATGTTGGTGCCTCACCTTCAATTTGCAAAAGCCATTCCATGTCGTCAGGAGTTGTATTTTGAGATAAGAGCCATTCTTCTTCTTCAATAGTGTCAACATTTATTTTATCTAAAGCTAAAATTGCCTGAGCTGTTAATTTTATATTAGATTTATATTGCGAATCAGAAGTAATCTCATCGCCACATTCTCCTATTGCTAATAAAGAAAAAATTCTTTCTTCTAAAGAAAGAGAAGAACATCTGCCTTCTACTTTTTCCTCAAGACAGCTATATGCGTTATCTACTTTAGTTTCATTTTCTACTGCAATTATAAAAGATACATTCAAGATTAAAAAGATAATTAAAATTCCAAACAATACACTCTTTTTCATGAGATATATAATTAATTGTTGTTTTTAAAATTATCTTTATTTTTTGGAGATTTATTTTTATTTAAGTAAAGATTCTTTCTTACAATATAATTAACAGGATTTTTTATTAATTGGCAAAAATTATCTGGAAGGCAAACTCCAATTCCTTGGTAAAATTCTTTGCAGTTTGAAGGCATAATTGGTTTTTTCCTGTAACTCCAAGAAAGTTGAGTTTTGATATAACCCTGCTTAAGAGGAGGATTATTTTTTTTATTCCAATCATTAATTTTCTTTTCTAATTTATCTTTATCCATCCCAATAGAACGAAATAAATTTATTAAAATAAATAGGGCTCTTTTTTTCCCATCTGTAAGTCCTTTTAATATTCTGATAATGCAGGGAGGAAAGTTTTTTTCTGATAGATTTTCAAGTTTAATGGGTTTATAATTTGCATATTTGCCTGTAATCTTTTCTTCTGATTTACCTGTTTTTATTTCATTTTCTTTATTCCAATCAAGTGCCTGCATTAAAAGTTCTGAGGCTTCACCTTCTTCAGAATCTGGCATAAAATTTTTGATTTGAACTTTCATAGGGTCTGCATCTTTTAATTGAAAATTTGCAATTTCTTCCTGGTCTAAAACAATACTTGCTAAAGCTGTTTTTTCATGTAAAGAATAAGGCATTCTAAAAAGATGTCTAGGAGACACTAAAATTATATCTGGCATAACTTCTTTAGGAGCTTGAAAGTCTTTCACATATTTACTTGGTTTACTCAAATCTGAAATTTTTTCAATTAATTGTTTTTGTGTTTTTTCCATAATATATTGTGTTATAATTCTCGGCCATTCTGGAAACATATTTTTTGTTTGAATATTATTTATTTCTTTAGGGAAAGATTTCCAAGGAATTATTATATGAAATCCTTTTGAACCTGAAAATTTTATCCCTATATTTTTTAATCCATGAAACTTCAGAAAATTTATTATTACTTCTGCACAGATTTTACTGTAATCAATATATTTACTATCGATGTCAATTAACAAGTCCCAACCAATTCTTAATTCATTTGATTGCTCTTCATTCATTCCAGTAATTATTTTTAATGGGTCTTCCCAGATTTCTTCTGAACAATTAAAAGAAGTTGCTCCTTTTTTTACCATTGCTAAAATATCCCCTAAATATTCCAAAGTGTCTGGACGTTTCCCAAAACCTTCAAAATATCTTGGACAAATTTCTCTATTTTTAGAAAACTCAAAAATAGCTTTTTGAACATCTGGATTTGAATAATATAATTGAGTTATTTTTCTAATTCGTTGTTCCTTTATACTTTTTTCTTTAGGTTCTTCCATTTCACCCTTTAATAATTTTTACAAATATTTTTCTTTCTCTTGGACCATCAAATTCTGCTAATGCAATTCCCTGCCATGTTCCTAAAAGAATTTTCTTATCTTTAATTATAACAATTTCACTCGGTCCGATTATAGATGCTTTTATATGAGCATGAGCATTATTGTCAATACAATTATGTTTATAATTATCTCCTTTAGGAATAATCTCTTCAAATTTATTTAAAATATCCTTACACACATTTTCATCATAATTTTCGTTTAATATAATCCCCGCTGTAGCATGAGGAACATAAATAATGCAAATTCCATTTATTGCTTCAGATTCTGAAACAATTATTTTTATCTTATCTGTAATATCAATTATCTCTTGTTTTTTTCCTGTTTTCACTTTTAACTCTTTTAACATTTTATAAAAAGATATAAAAGACTTATATAAATATTCTATCTTAAGTATAATAATACTTAAAAAATAAATTTATTTTAAAAGAAGATGTTATTGAAATTAGAGAATCCTGCTTTACTATCAAAGGTAATTGAACTTTTATCTGAATTAGTTATAGAAGTGAGGATTAAAGTAAATGAATTTGGAATGAGCATCACAGCGATGGATCCTGCAAATGT
>CAZEZA010000025.1:0-3644 GCA_964516415.1 Candidatus Woesearchaeota archaeon
AGCAAGCCCAGAAGTATAGCGAAGAAATCTTGAAAGAAATTTCCGAAAGAAATACCTCTGATCTGCAAATATTCAGCAAGAAAGAGAATGTCCACTACGGAGAGAGCGGATACTTTAAGCTTTACGACTACATCCCGGACGTAGGTTTATACGCCAACGTAAACGAAGCAATATTTTCCGCTCAACCCGGAGAGATTCTTAAGGAAACCTTTTCTCTTCCGAAAGCAGCCTATCTGATTCAGGTAAAAGAGATTGAAATAGATTACAAACAGAAAGAAAATTATGACTAATCCTTTCATTTCTCCTCTTTTCCCCTGCTTAATTATCCTGAATTTTCCCAACTCCTTCCAAACCCCCTTCCCAACCCACACCAGAAATTATTTAAATCCCTTTTTTGTGATAATTATAACATAATCCTAGGTGATTCTAAAAGGTTGTCTGATGCTTTTTATAATGGAGAAAGAGAAAACTATTTTTTTAATTATCAGGACTATTAATAATAAACCATAAACCAAAACTTAAATCACGCATGCCGAAGTATTATACTATCTTTAACAAACACTAGCAATCAAAGGAGAAACAAATTCAGATCTTCTTAATGGAGGGAGTTTCTGAATTATAATCTTTTTATTTTTACCTGCAAATTCTAAATTAATAAACCACATATTTCTCCATTCACTATATTTTAAATTTACCTTTTCTAAATTAGACAAAAATTGTTTAGTTAATTCTTTATTTTGTTTTCCAAAAAATTCAGATGCATCAAAGATTTCTAAACCGACAATGCCTTTTTCTTTATTTATATCAACATTTATGAATTCTGTAACTTCAACAGTTTCGCTTGGAGATATATTTGAATAAATAGTTAATACATCATCCTGAGAATCATAATGAAACTTTATTTCCATGTTTTTATATATATAATTTACTTTTTAAATTTTGCTTTATGATATTTCCTAATTGTATGTGGTCCTAAAGGGTAAATAGTAATTATGCGGATTTTACTCTTAAAAGTTATAACATAAGCACGGCCCCTTTTAGAACTATAAACATGATAAGTTTTGTATCTCTTCTCTTTATCTTTTATTTGTTTTTCTACAAATTTTATATCTTTAAATTCTAATAATTCTTTTTCCATTTCTTTTATAGAGCATCCATTTCTCCATTCAAGATAATTTATAGGTTTTCCATATTCAAATCCTTTTTCTTTGTATTTTTCAATTAACTCTTTTAATTCTTCTAAATAATTTTTCATAAATCCAAAAAGAAAATATACCTTTTAACAATTTCTATTAAAACACATATCAACATCAACAACCCAAATTTTATAAACCCTAAACAAGACCCTATGTAATGGTAAAAGCCCTTTCAAAGACAAAAGCATTAAGAAAAAAATGTTTTGGGACAAAAGAATATTCTGAGAATTCTGGAATTTGTAATAGATGCGAGTTAAAAGAATCATGTGGAAAGATTAAAGCGAAATTATATCAATAAACTTCTTCCAGCACAAATATCACAACAATTTTTTTAAATTTCAAAATTTATAATTAAAGATGGCAAAGTTTGATAAATTAGCATTAAAAGTGAGAGATAAATATTGCTTTCTAAGTTTTCTAAATCGTGATAATGAATTGCTGAAATATTATGTTCTGAAACCATATGGGGGCGAGATTGGATTCATGCCAAACCCAAACAAGAAGATTAAGGATGAATTTTTAGAAAGATTTAGGGGAGATTTTCCAACAAGAGATTTTTTGAGAATAGAAAGAAGAATAGAGATATCTTCTGAGGAATATGGTAGTCAGCTTGCATCATTTCTTGTTCAAAATTATTGTAATGCTTTGGAAAGGGAAATAAAATTAGTTGAAATGAGGAATTAAGTAAAAATTTTCATGTCGTTGTCTTCATAATATTTGTAAGGATCTTTGATTGTAATTTCATAAGATTCTGTGTCAGCAATTCCAACATAGATTGTTGCAAGATTACCTTTTTTCCTAATTATCCCGCCAGGAAAAACTACATTGTATAATTCTGGAGATTTAGAATCTTCTTCTGGAAATTCTGCTCTACGTCCGATTAATCTGATTGTTGAATTTTTCCAAGTTTTTGGATCAAAAGCAAAGACCATAGGGTAATAAAATTTATTTTTATCTTTTGAAAATCTTGCAATGTGACCAAGGATTCCAATTTTGCCTGTTCGAAGAATTAGAAGATCATTTACTCCTCCCCATTCTCCTCTGGCGAAAAGATTTGGAATTATCTTTGCTTGAGATAATTTTCTCGGTTTTATTTCTTTTAAAGAATTTATTTCAGTATAACCAATTTTTCCTCTCCTGCCTCTCTTTCCCTGAGGTCTTGTAAAAACTCCTATTTTTTCATCAGCAATCTCTATTAATCTTATATCTTTCATGCCCCAAGGACCTGTTGTGAATTTTTTTAAGTTTCTTAGATTTTTCCCCTTGTAAAATACTGTTCTCCACCTGAGTTTTTTTCCGTAGAGTTTTGTTTCAACACCAGTTAAGATATAGAAATCTTTTATTTGTGTTAATGAAGGATCTTCAAGTTCAAATTTTTGGAATGAGCTATCTGGTATAAAATAAGAACCTGATTTTCTAAAGAAGCAGATTATAGAAGTTTCATCTTTAATGTTTTCAATTCTCCCCAAGAGATATGTTTTTCCTTCATATTTGAAAGGGGCAGTTATATTATAAACCGTCTTGTTTCGAACATATAGAAATTTTATTTTTTTTATTTTTTTTATTTTTGGTCCATTATAAACTTTTAAAATACTCCTTACACTTTTCATAAAATTAATAATAAGTTAAGATTTATATTAGTTTTGATTGATTACTTAAAAAATAAAGAATTAAATTATCTTAAATGTTGCACTAACTCGTGCAGTAATTTCCTGTTCACTTGGTGAGATTTCTGCAACAGCTTGTTTTGCAACTACTGCATCTTCAATAGTATATCCTCCTTCGCCTTCATCAGCTCTTGAAGTATAAAGATTCCAAGGATAATATCCAAATTCACTTACCTGCACAGAAACAAGTCTTCCTGCTCTTTTTCCAAAACCTGATGCAACAGCGTCTGCTTTTATTTGTGCATCTTTTGAAGCAAGCTCTAATGCTTCTGCTTTATATTGATTTTGAAGTTCTTGAGTTAATTCAAAGTTTATGTAACTTATTCCAGCACCAGAATTTGCTCCTGCATCAATAACATCACTTATTTTGTCAAATTTTTCTGAGGACAATTCAAATTTCAATGAATGAGTTGCCTTGTATCCATTTTGAGTTTGCTTATTGTTTTTCCATTCATAGTTTGGATAAATATTAAAACTTTGAGTCTGCAATTCACTTCTCTCAAAACCCAATACAAGAAGTTCATCAACAAGTTTGTCTAAAATCTCATTATTTGCATCTTTTGCTTCAGCGCTTGTCTCTCCCTGAGTTTCTATTCTAAAATAAGTTGTCATTAAATCAGGTGTTGCGTCTATGCTTGCAATTCCCTCAACAGAAATCTTATTACTTGAACTAAATGACCCAAAAAAACTCATTGCAATCAATGCAATAAGCAATGCAACTCCTGCTATTATAGAAGTTATTATAATTGCGTTGTTTGGTTTTTTCATTTTATTAATAATA
>CAZEZA010000025.1:3744-6645 GCA_964516415.1 Candidatus Woesearchaeota archaeon
TAAATATTCAATTTCATCTTTATGCCAAAGTGGATTAATACATTTTAAATCTAAACTGTCACATATTTTTTGTATTCGCGACGCCTGATAAACAGAATGCAATGCACCTGTAACAATCCCCTCAATTTTGTATTTATTTTTGGCTTTTGAAATTACTTTTTCTAAATCTTTTAATTCTTCTTCTTTTTTTCCTTTTGTTTTTTGAATAATTAAAGGAATTCCCATAACCTCAGCTTGTTTTTTTGTCTTTTTAATACTTGGAGTGTGAAACATGTAAGATTCTTTATTTTTAGAGAAAACAGAAATAAGACAAGTCAATTCATGTCCTTTTTTCTTTGCTAAATAAGCAGAATAGCAAGAATCTTTTCCTCCTGAGAATAGGACTGCGGTTTTCATAAATTCATTCACCAATTGGTGCTTTAAAATCTTTATTAATTTTCTTTAATCTTTGTTTTTGTTCTTTATCCAATTCTTTTATTTCTTTTTCTACTTCTTCTTTCAAATCTGCAAAAGGATCTGGATTGTGTTTAAAATAAATTTCTTTGAGCCAGATGTGAATTTCGTCAAAATGATTTTCCTGTTCAAGCCAGATTTTTTTTTGATTTTCTAGATGTAATAAAGGTAAAAAAGAAATTATTCTTTCTTCTTTATTTTTCCCAATAAGTTCTGTAAAAGAAACTTTTTTCTTGTTTTTATTTTCTTTAAGATGATTAAACAAATTATCATAAATCTCTTTTATTTTATCTTTGACATTGAATTTTCTTTTTGGGATTGAAAAAGAAATTTCTCTAAGAGCATTTTTATTTATTATTTCTTTTTTGATTCTTCTGTTTTCTGTTGTAATCGCTTTATTCAAAGATTCCATTAATTCTTTTAATGTGACTTTTTTGAATCTTGGTATAGGGCTTCTCAAAATTAATTCTGGAATTTCTCCTTCAAGTTCTATTCTTTCTGGGATATATTTTTTTTGTTCTTTTTTTCCAAAAAGAATTTCATCTATACTTTTGATGTATTTATTCAATAAAATTTCTGATTTAATTCTTAAAAGAAGTGCGGCTGCTAAAAGAACCTTGCTTGAAACAAAAAAATCTGTTTCTTCAATTTCTTTTATTTTATCAAGATATCTGTCAGTTAAAACAATTATATTTATATCCCAGGGATTTAATTCTTCTGTATTTATTAAATCATAAATAATTTCCTGCCACCCTATTTCTCTGTTAAACAACAAATCATGAATTTGTTCTTGTTTTACATCCTCTTTTTCCATAAAATTATATAATAAGAAGATTTATAATTGTTTTTAAAATCAAGTAGTGCCTAACTTATTATAAAAAGTAGTACCTAAAGATTTGGAAATAAAATTGAATTACTACTATAACATTATTCTCTCTTGTCATTTCTTAAGGGTAACAAGAACGAAAGATTTATATAGTAAAGGAATGTAAGTATATTATCACCTCTTTTTACCCAGGAGAGGCTTTAGGTTATCTATTTTAGCGACTTGAAGAATCTCCTAGGGTTTTATGATCACTAATTATTCTTTAGAGATTTCTTCTTTATTTTGATCTTTTTTACTCTCAAATTCACTATAATGACATTTTCCGCAATAAACTTTTCCTTGTGATTCTGATAAAAATATTCCTGGCCCACATCTTGGGCAAAATCTTTCTCTTATAATTTTACCGCCCTCAATTTTATATTTAGTATATTTTTTACTTGTTGGTTTGTTTTTATGTGGTTTTTTTCCTTTCTTTACTTTTTTTGCCATTATTCTTTTTTCTCACCGACTTTATCTTTTTTTGATTTTTTTTCTGTTTTATTTTTATTTTCTTCAGAATTATAAATATTAGCAATAATTGTAAATGTTTTTGAACCAAATTTTCCTAATATTTTTTTTATTTTTATGTTCTCAATTCCAGTAGAAAATTTTTCAGAAATTAATTTTTCTGTATCTAACTTATTTGGAGTAACTTCTGATTCAATATTTACTTGAATTTCCTTTCTATTAAATAAAGGATTTTCTTTTTTCTGTAATATTTTAAAATTTTCCATAGAAATTATTTCACCTTAATTGCGAAATTACCTTTTTCTTTTATATTTATTTTTTTAGCTATTTCAGATTTTTCTGGATTTAAAACAACAATTCTTCCTTTGAAACTATCTGTTGATTCTTTAGAATCACACTTAGGACATTTAACTCCCTCATATATATTTTTACAAATTTTACATGCTTTTTGTTTTGTCATTTTATTTTTTCTTTCCTCCCTTAACTGCTTTTTCTTCAGCTTTCACAGCTTTTTGTTCTGCTTTTTGTTTTTTTATTTGGTCCTCTTTAATCCATTCTAATTTTCCTAATCCTGGCTGTCTCATTGTCAGTGAAAATTTTGGTTCATCGCCTTTGTGACTAATTGCTACAATTCTTGCTAAACATAAATCTCCTTGTTTTAAACTTCTTTTACTTGATTTTCCAAGTAAAGAATTTGCCTTGCTGAAACTTACATAGTCGTCCATAGTTTGGCTAATATGAATCATACCCCTCATAATACCCATATCAATAAATGCTCCAAAATTTGTAATTTCTGATATAATTCCATAAACTAACTCTTGTAATTCTGGTTTCCAGACAAGTAATTTGAATTTTGAATTGTAATAAGCTGCACCATCTCCGGGGATTATTACTCCTTCCTTAACTTCCAAAACTTCAATGACTACTATAACTTTTCCTAATTTTTTATCATAATAATCGGCATACATTTCTTTAAGTTGTTTCTCTACAGCTTCTGTGGTAGGCAATCCAAATAATTTTGGTTCTACTCTTACATAGTCTTCAACTTCTGTTAAATAAAACATTTTGATTAAAAATTACAGTGAAAATTGATTTTTAAAGGTTTCTTGTTAATA
>CAZEZA010000026.1:0-6553 GCA_964516415.1 Candidatus Woesearchaeota archaeon
TGTTTTTTTAACATAAACAAAAATCCAAGCAAAATACAAAAAGCTACAAATCCATACTTTGCATAAACACTTTTGTCTAAATTTTCTTTGTTATTTTCAGTTTTTATAGTTTTTGTATTCAATTTTATAGTGCTCAATTCTACATTTTCCTTTTCTATTTTTTCATTGTAAATTAATTCTGATTCTTTAGATAAATCGCTTGGCGAATTTGTATAATTTTCAACTTCCTTTTTTTCTTCATCTTCTTCAATCTTTTCTGTTTCTTTATTTACACATGCTAATCCTTGCCCTTTAATTTTTTTCAATGTTGCTTCTCCAATTCCATAAACTTTTATTAATTCATCAATAGATTCAAAAGTTCTAGATTTAATTATTTCTTCTGCTTTTACAGATCCAATTCCCTCTAAATTCTCCAATTCCCCTTTAGAAGCAGTATTAATATCAATTTGACCTTTTTCACACAAAGCAGAAACAATAGATAAACTTATTAAAAATAAGCTTAGAATAAAAATCACAAATTTTTTCATAATAATCAAAAGAAAAATTTTGTTTTAAAGATTATTGTATTTTTTCCCATACTTCTCTACAAAATCATCATACTCAATCTCTCCTCTTTTTTTTCCTTTTTTCGCAATCCAAATTTGTGAAAAGATTTTTTTCTGCAAATAAAATACACATTTCTCCTTTTCTACTTTTGAAAGAATTCCATTCATTTTAACTTCAACTCCAATAACACTATACAACTCATCATGAACATGTTTGGTTGAAATAAAATCAGGAAATCCTGTTCCTACAACTAACATTTTTTTAAAAGGATTATACTTTCTTTTTGCTTGCACAACTTTCCCCCCATCCAAATCAACATTATTATTCCATTTATCAACAACTCTTCCTTTATCTTCTAAATCTTTTCTAACTTTTAATTCAAACCTCGCCCCCTTAGCTCGAGAGTTTTTACCTTTTTTAACATTAGACTTTTTTTTTGATGTAGAAAATACTCCTGCTTTATTCCAAGAGGTTTCATATTCTTCACTCCCAGCCTTAGAAATCATTTTCATAATTTCTTCTTTATGTTTTTTATCAACTCTTTCCATAATTAAAAATATCTTTAGAACTATAAAAAATTATCCCAATCGATTAAAAAAATCCCTTTTATAATTATTAATATAGATTCTTTTATTTAGTAACCCATGTTTGCAAAACTATAAAAATAATTGCAAGAATACTTATTATCCCTTTAACAGCTAGGAAAGAAGCATTTTGGACATCTATTTGAGGTAAGCTCAAAATTCCCGCAATTATTGCTAAACTTCCAACAATAACCATTGTAATTTTCCCAAGATATTCTGGAGTCAAACCTTTTCGTTTTATGGATTTTAATTCTTTAATAGTTGTCTCAAGAATCAAACCAAAACCAAGAACAACCAACCAAAGAGTTTCTATATAATTTGAAACATCAAAGTAAAATAAACTTTCAATCATTATACTAAGAAAACCAATTATACTCACGACCGAAAGTGCAATAACAAAAGTCCGAGAAGCCCTCTTTACAGAATTTTTCTTCAAATTTTTGTTACTTCTTTTATTTTTCATTTTACAAATCTCGTGCTTGCAAAGTTCTTCTTTTATTTTCTTTTGCTCTTTTTATACCTTTTCTTAAAATCTCTTCAACTTCTCTTTCTAAAGCCATTCCAACTTCTTCTGCGACGCTGGAAACAAAATTTTCTTTATCTAACTCTTTCACAACTTTTTTTATATTTGATTTTACAATTAAAACCATTTATTTTATTTGATTTAAAAGTTTAATAATCTTTTCTTGTCCAACAGTTAAAATTAAACTTGCTAATCTTGGCCCTTTTGTTTTATTTATAATAACTTTGTATGCAGCATTAAAAAATTCTGTATTCTTAATATTAACTTTTTTACAAATCTCATAAAACTCATTAAACAATTCCTTTTCTGTATAATCTTTTTTCTTTAATACATTCTTTAATTCCCATAAACTCTCTTTTTCTTTTTTATTTAATTTAATTGAAATTTTTTCCTGAACTTTAAATTTCATATCTTCTCCCGCATATTTCTCAAGCCAATTATTAACTTTCTCTGCTCTTTTTTTTGATTCGGGATTTAAATTTTGAGTTTTTTCTATTTGAACAAAAGTAATCAAATGTCTAAAACTATTCTTCTCTGGTTTCTTCTTCTTCAATTTTAATTGAGACAATTCATAAATTCTTTTCTCTCTTGGATTTGCTTTTTTCCCATAATATTTTCTCTCAAGAGCATCATAATCCTCATAAATTTTTATTACATCATTATCAAAACTTATTTGAAAACCAGTTTTTGGTTTTGTTCCAACAAAAAGATATCTCAAAATTTCTGGTTCATAAACTTCTTCAACATCATTTAATGTCAAGGCATTTCCAGAAGAACTAGAAAACACAGTTCCTCCTTTAATTCCTATCCAATCATAAAACTGATATATTGGCACTTCGCCATTAAAAATATCTTTTACAATTTCCTTCGCTGTTGTTAGAGAACCTCCATAAACACTATGGTCAATTCCTCCTGGCTCAAAATCAACTCCTTCGTACTTCCATCTCATTGGCCAATCAACTCTCCATTTAACACTAACAATTCCTTTTTTTCTAAAATCAATTTTATTTTTAAAACCACATTTGCATTCATATTCAATTTCATAATTTTTTGAAGAAATTATTTTTGTAAAATCTTTTTTACATTTCTCACAATAAATTGAAATAGGGTACCAATTTTTTGCCAAAGTTTCTTTCCTGTATTTGTTAAGAATTTTCATTATCTCTTTTCTTTTTTCCAAAGCAATTTTTATTAACTTTGCATAAGCACATTTTTTATTCATAACACTTTGTCTTATGAATTCTGGTTTTATCCCAACTTTTTTAAGGGATTTCTCAAATTCTTTTTCAAAATATTCAGCATAACTTTTTTCTTTTCCTGAAGGAGAAGGCACTTCACTCACGGGCATTCCAATATATTTTTCATAACTCTTGTCAATATTTGCAGGAACTTTCCTGAATCTATCAAAATCATCCCAAGAATAAATAAACCTTACTTTTTTCCCTTTGTCTTTTAAGGCCTTTACAACCAAATCAGTTGTTATAACTTCTCTAAAATTCCCTATATGAATTGTTCCTGAAGGAGTAATGCCAGAAGCACAAATATATTCTTTTTTATTTTTCTTTTGCTTAATAATATTTTCAGCAACTTGGTCTGCCCAA
Source organism: Candidatus Woesearchaeota archaeon (assembly GCA_964516415.1). GTDB lineage: Archaea > Nanobdellota > Nanobdellia > Pacearchaeales > GW2011-AR1 > CAZEZA01. The sequence goes on from CAZEZA010000026.1 coordinate 3,255, forward strand.
AAAAACTTTTCCATAGTAATTGAATAGGATTTTTATTTATATATTTAACTTAGAAAGATTTATTAATGTAATTTTCTTAAAATGAATATGAAAAAGAGGAAAGATAAAAATTTATTTGTGAAGATTAAAACAAAACATAATAAATCTCATAAGGATTTCCGTGGTGGCAGTGCAGTTTATGGTTTAGGATTTATAGGAGCAGCAATTTATTATATTCAATTCGCAACATCTTTTTGGATGGGTGTTTTAGGATTTTTAAAAGCCCTTGTTTGGCCTATTTTTTTAGTTTATGAATCGCTAAGATTCTTAATGGCTTAATTTTAGATTATATTTATCTTCTATCCAACTCTTCATTCAACAATTCATCAACAATCTGCTGAAACTTGTCCCACCTTGAAACATGTTTGTATTTTATTGTCTTAAAATTTTCCTGTAATTTTTGAACTCTTAAAAATAATTTCAATAGATTAGGATTTTTAACTCTATATTCACCTAAAAGTTGTTTAACAACTAATTCAGAATCAAGATTACAAGTTATTTTGATTTTAGTAAATTTCGAAGCCAATTCAAGTGCTTTTATCAATGCTTCATATTCTGCAACATTATTTGTAACAAATTTTCCAATTTTCGCAGAATACTTTGTAAGAATTTTTCCGTCTTTTCTAACTATAATTCCTATTGCTCCAGGACCAGGATTTCCTCTAGCGCCGCCATCAGAATTTGTGTATATCATATTATAATTTATAAAATTCAACTTTCATAGTTTTACCTTTTCCATCCTCATCAAGTTGATTGTCAATAATCCTATATCCATCAAAATAATCCTTTTCACAAGTTCTCTTAATTAAATGTCCTAAACATTCATTTGCGTTTTTTCCAGTTTGAAGAATGTTAATTTCTCTGACAACTTTTGATGCCATATTAAAATCAAATCCAGAATTAGAAATTAAATCCTCTCCCTTAAGAGAAACCTCTTCAATTCTTCTCTCAACTACAGGACGAACCATAAAGCTATTAATTAATTTAGATAACATTTTAATTCTTACAAAATTTATTATATAAATTGTTTGTTTACTTAATTATTCACTTTAATTAAATTAAATATGTAACATCTTGAACACCTTAAAACCTTGAAATCTTTCTGGTTTAATTTCTACATTTCTTATCTGAGCGTGTTTTGGCCCTTTCTTGCAAAGTTCAATCATTTTATTGACTCCATCAGCATCTCCCTCTAAAAAAACTTCAATCCGTCCATCTTCTAAATTTCTAACAAAACCTTTAACATTACATCTTTCAGCATTCTCTTTCACAAACATCCTAAAAAAAACTCCTTGCACAGTTCCATTAATATAAAGTCTCACAGATTTTTTCATTTTCTCTATAATTACTTATTTAAAGGACTTTTTATATTTTTAATTGTAATCAAATGAATTTATTAATAATATTTAAATAGCCTTTTTAATTTTAAATATTATGGAGGTGAGCATAGTAATTCCAACATTAAACGAAGAAAAATGTCTTCCAAAATTATTAGAAAGCATAAAAAATCAAACTTTTAAAGATTATGAAATAATTGTAGCTGATTCAAATTCTAAAGATAAAACTATTCAAGTAGCTAAACAATATGGTGCAAAAATTATAAATGGAGGATTACCATCTGTAGCAAGAAATAATGGAGCAAAAATAGCCAAAGGAGATTTTATCTTTTTCTTTGATGCAGATATTATCTTGCCAAAATATTTTCTTGAGAAAGCTTATTACGAAATACAAGAAAGACACCTTGAATTAGCTACTTGCGAATTTAGACCATTATCCAGTCTTTTAATTGATGAAGTAATGCATGATTTTTTTAATATGTTTATTAAAATTTATCAATATACAAATGACCCCCATGCATTTGGTTTTTGCATATTAGTTTCTAGAAGACTTTTTAAAAAAATTAATGGATTTGATGAATCAATTAAATTTGCAGAGGATAGTGATTTTGTTAAAAGAGCATCAAAATTAAGGAGATTAAGAGTTCTTAAATCAACAGGATTTTATGTAGATATAAGAAGATTCACTAAAGAGGGGAGATTTAATTTAATTTTAAAAGGTCTAAAGGCAGAATTATATAGAAAATTAATAGGAGAAATTAGAAAAGATGGAATTATTACCTATGAGTTTTCTAATTTTGAAAATAAAAAAAGAACTTTAAGTGATAAATTTAAAAAAATAGAACAAAAGTTAATAAAAATAAATTTAAATTATAATAAATTAAAAGAAAACTTTTATAATATAAATAAAACCTTGGAAATTTTTTTGAGATAAATTAAGAATTCTTTATTTTTTGCATAACAAACTCTGATTTAGCAAAAATATCCTTGCCATTTATTATTTTAAACATTCCCACAAATTTATCTTTACAAAACCCAGAAACAACTTTTTCTTTTTCTAAACTATATTTTTTAGCAAGATTTTTATTATAAAGTGGTTGTCCATGTAAAATTCTATCAACAGCCTCTTCTTTTATTTCAACAACAGGATAAAATTCTGAAACAATTTCAGCAGGAGTTATAATTTCTCTCAATAACTTTTCATTTCCCTTTTCATATTCCTCAACTGCTTTTTCAAAATCATTTAAGTTAATTTTGCCCCTAGTAAAAATCTTCGTAGAAGATTTATTGGGGTACGCCCGTGGTGTTGTTTCTTCTTTAAAAATTCCAGCACGAATTCTTCTTAATTCAAGCATATGCGCCCCAATTCCTAATTCTTTTCCCAAATCATCACAGAGTTTTCTAATATAAGTCCCTCCTTGAACTTCTGTGTGAAACAAAATATTTTGTTTGTCTTTTTCTAAAATTTCAAATTTCTTAATTTCTCTTTCCCTCTCTTGCCTTTTAACTCGCGATTTTACAGGAGGAGTCTGCTTAATTTTCCCTATAAATTTTTCTTTTATCATTTGTTTAATTTTTTCTAAAGAAACATCTTCGTGAATTCTCATAATGCCAATATATTCTTTATCTTCTCCTAAAAAATATCCTGTTAATTTACAAGCCCTGTTTAATGCAACTGGCAAAACTCCTGTAACTTTTGGGTCTAAAGTTCCAAAATGTGATGTCTTCCGAAGTTTTAATTTTCTTCTAACAAAATCAGAAACATCAAACGAAGTTGGACCAGAAGATTTATCTATATTTATAATTCCAAATTCAAGAAGTTCTTTGAGAGATTTATTTGATTTTAATTTTTTTATATTCATTCCACTTCTCCCTTCAACCACTTTTTCCTCTTCTCTTCTTCAAATTTTTCAATAGCATACC
>CAZEZA010000027.1:0-6094 GCA_964516415.1 Candidatus Woesearchaeota archaeon
TCTGTTGTTCTAATAAATCTGCTTGGTTGAATATTTAAAAAATCCCATGCTTCTTTGAATTTTTTTGATAATTCATCAACAAATTTTTTTGGAGATTTTCCTTTTTTTTCAGCAGATTCCTGAATTTTTTTCCCATGTTCATCTGTTCCTGTCAAAAACCAAACATCTTCTCCAAGAAGTTTATGCCATCTAAAAAGAACATCAGCAATAATTTTTTGATATGCATGCCCAATATGGGGGTTAGCACTAGGATAATCAATTGCTGTTGTAACATAAAATTTTTTTACCATAATTTATTTAAAAAAAAGATATATAAAAAACTAACTATCTTTAATAGTAAAGCATCAATAATTTAATGGTAGAATACAAGCTTCCCAAGCTTGATATCTGGGTTTCCCAAGGGGGGATGACCTGCTTTGCAGGCCTCGATTCCTGGTTGGTGCATTTCATAAGTTTTATTAATCTTTTTTCTATTATTTTATAAAAGATGGTGAATAATCTAATACTCTCAAGGGAACGAGAGGTCATAAAAGAAAAAAAAGATACTCCACGAGTAAAAGAGTGGAAACATAGAGCAAGAAGACATAGTATTAAAGAAGGTATTTTCGCGTCTGTAAAAGGTGCATTTGGAGATTATTATATTTCACCGTTTGCTATCGCAATTAATGCAAGTAATTCTTTAGTAGCTTTTTTAAGTTCTATTTCAGGACTTCTTGGGCCTTTAACTCAAATATTAAGTTCAAGATTAATCGAGAAACATTCTCGAAAAAAAATAATTCTTAAGTCAGTATTTTTTGAATCTTTAATGTGGTTACCTTTGATTATAATAGCAATTTTATTTTACAAAGAGATTTTGATAAATACTCTTCCCCTTTTACTTTTACTTTCTTTTTCTTTATATGTTATTCTTGCAAATATTGGAACTCCTGCATGGTTTTCGTGGATGGGGGATATTGTCGATGAAAAATATAGGGGAAGGTGGTTTTCAAAAAGAAATTTAATTGTGGGATTTATTTCAGTAGTTTTAGCAATTTCTGCTTCTTTCTTTTTAAATTATTTTAAGAAAAGTAATTGGACTATGATTGGATTTGCAATTTTATTTTTCTTGGCATTTATTGCCAGGATAATTTGTTGGAGGATTTTTAAAAGACAATATGAACCAAAAATAAAACTTAAAAAAAGTTATTATTTTTCTTTTTTTGATTTTATAAAGAAGGCTCCAAAAAATAATTTCGGAAAATTTTCTATTTTTAGATTATTACTTAGCTTTTCTTGCCATATTTCTTCTCCGTTGTTAGTAATATATTTACTAAGATATTTAAAATTTGATTATACAATTTACATGATAATTATATTATCTTCATCTCTATTTTCTTTAATTGTTTTAAAAATTTGGGGGAAATTTGCAGATAGATATGGTAATTATAGAGTTTTGGGAATTACAACTATTTTGATTCCTATAGTTCCTCTTTTGTGGATTCTTTCTCCTCTCCCAATTTATTTGATATTAATTCCTGCATTTATTAGCGGGATTTCTTGGGCAGGATTTAATCTTGCAGCAGGGAATTTTATTTATGATAATGTAAGTCAGCAAAAAAGAGGTTTAGCTGTTTCTTATTATAATATGTTCAATGGTATTGGAATATTTTTAGGAGCAGGTCTTGGAGCAATTCTCATTAAATTTTTAACAGTTAGTTTTATTGAACCTCTTTTCTTAATTTTTATTTTGGGAAGTATAATAAGAATGATTGTTGTATTTTGGTGGCTCCCAAAAATGAAAGAGATAAGAAAAACAAAAAAATTTGACAGTTCAAAAACTTTAAAAAATATAATATTTAAACAAGCTAAACCAACTCTTATTGAAGAAGCTCATGAAATAATGTCAATTAAGAAATATTTGGAAACTAAATGAATCCCAAAAGTTATTTAAATTGAATAAAATAATTCTTTAATATGTTTAAGAAAAAAGAATGTAAAAAATGTGGGAAAAAGATAAATAATTCCTATGAATTTTGTCCTTATTGTGGAAACTCTTTAAATGAAAATTTTAAAGAGGATTGGGGGATGTTGGGAAAAAATGATGTTATGTCTTCAATTAATGAAATAAAATTTCCTGTTGGATTAAATATGATTTTCAATTCTTTAATGAAGAATCTTAATAAACAGTTTAGTGAATTAGATGGAGAAATGAAAACAAGAAAACCAAAAAAGTTTAAGAAAGATGGGGTAAGTATTAGTATTTCAACTTCTGGGGATAATCCTCCAAAAATAAAGGTAAATTCTTTTGGAAATAATCCAAAGTTTAAGCAAGTAAAAAAACAAATAAAAATGCCTTCGAATTTTTCTCAAGAGAATATAAAAAAATTCTCAAATTTGCCCAGAGAAGAACCTTCAACAAACATAAGAAGACTTTCTGACAAAGTAATTTATGAAATTGATTTGCAAGGGGTTAAATCAACAAATGATATTTCAATAATTAAACTTGAAAATAGTATTGAAATCAAAGCTATTGCAAAAGACAAATCTTATTTTAAATTAATTACTATAAGTTTGCCAATAATAAATTATAATCTTTTAGATGGGAAATTAGTTCTTGAATTTGGGGTGAAGTGATTATATGAGCCTGCACGGATTTGAACCGTGGACCCCTACCTTATCAGAGTAGTGCTCTGACCAGACTGAGCTACAGGCTCCTAAAAAAATTACCATTAATAGATTTATAAAAGTTATGAAACCCCAATATTTAAAAATCATTTTTCTATCAATATTTTATGACAAAAGGATTGTATCATTATTTAAGACAAGCATGGAAAAAGCCAGATGTGAAGATACTTAGGGAAAGAATGATTGAATGGAGAAAATCTGGAGTATTCACAAAAGTTGAAAAGCCATTGAGGTTGGATAGGGCTCGGGCTCTTGGGTATAAAGATAAAAAAGGGTTTGTTATAGTGAGAGTAAGAATTAAGAGAGGAGGGCACAAAAGACCAAGGCCTAACAAAGGTAGAAGAAGTAAAAGATTACATACTCGGAAAAATTTAAAGATGAATTATAAATGGATTGCTGAACAAAGGGTTGATAGAAAATACAAAAACCTTGAAGTTTTAAATTCTTATCAAATTGGAAAAGATGGGGTTCATTATTTTTATGAAGTGATTTGTGTTGACCCGAGTAAACCAGAAATCAAAAATGATAAAACAATAAACTGGATTGGAAAAGGTGCGAATAAGAAAAGGGCAATGCGGGGATTGACAAGTGCTGCTAAAAAATCAAGAGGATTAAGAAATAAGCATCCTACATCAAAAGTTAGACCTTCTGTTAGGGCAGGGAAGAGAAGAGGGAAGTAACAATAATTCTTAAATAGCAATAAATTAAAAGGATTTTGTGAACAAAGATGGCATTAATTCATAAAATAAATTATCAAGGAAAGATTTATCATTTTGGGTATAGGGTTGTAACAGAAGATATGAAATCACTCGGATTAAGAAAAAATCCTAATATTCTCACTTATCCATTTCAAGAATGGTTATTTTTAGAGCCAAAACAAATTCAAAAAGGAAAACAAGATTGGGGGGGAATTTGGGTTACAAGAACTCTCGGAAGTTCAAAAGCATTGCAAAAATATATGAAAAAAAAATATTCAATTCAAACCAGAATTTTTAAATCAATAATAGATAAAGTCTTATATTCTAATAATTATAGAATAAAAACAAATGGGATATGTTTACTTGAAGAAATTTAAGCAAAATTTATTTTTCTTAAATAAATTAATCCAAAACCTATAAAAACTCTTTCTCATTAAGATTAATATGTTATCACAATTGCCAATTGATTTAGATAAAGTTTCAAAAGAAGATGCTGATAAAGAAATTCTTAGATTAGGGATGATTGCAGAACTTGATGCAGTTAGTCTTTATGAACAACTTGCAGCTAAGACAAAAAGTTCTAAAATTAAAAAAGTTCTTTTAGATATTGCAAAGGAAGAAAAAACTCATATAGGTGAATTTCAAACATTACTTCTTGAATTAGATAAAGAACAAGTTAATGAACTTGAAAAAGGAAAAAAAGAAGTTGAGGAATTAGCTAAGTAAAAATGAAATCCTTAAAAATAATTGAATTAATTTTTGGAATAATTATACTTTTAATTGGATTAAGTGAAATGGTTAATTTAGTAGGAATTTTCCACTTTTTTGGATTTGAATCTGCTTATGCTTCAATAGGAGGTTTTAACCCTTTGTGGATTTATTCTTTAGGATTTATAGCAGGAGGAATAGCTTTTATTTGGGATAGTTTTAATAAAAAAAGTAAATTTGATTTTCACGGAAAAAATTACAAAAGAGTGAAACGGAAAAATTAACTAAGTAAACAATTAAAAACATTTATTTCTTATTTTTAAAAAGAGGAAAATGAGATATAAAAAACTTGCAGAGTTCTATGAAGAGGCTTCAGGGACTACGAAGAGGCTGGAAAAAATTGAATTTCTTTCTAAGTTTTTAAAAGAACTTTCTGAAAAAGACAGGGACGTAATGTATCTTTTAGAAGGTGATATTTATCCAGAATATGATGAAAGAAGAATTGGGATTTCAAATCAATTAGCAATTAAAGCAATTTCAAAATCAACAGGAACAGAAGAGAAAAAAGTCATTCACAAATGGAAGAAAATAGGAGATTTAGGTAAAGTTGCACAAGAATTAATTAAAAATAAAAAACAATTAACTCTCACAGAAAAAAGTGTTTTAACAACTCAAAAAGTTTTAGAAAATTTAAGAAAACTTCCTGAACTTGTGGGGAAAGGAACAGTCTCTAAAAAATTATCTCTGATTACAGAATTATTAAGTTCTGCGTCACCTGTAGAATCTCTTTATTTGGTAAGAACTTTAATTGGAGATTTAAGAATTGGAATCCAAGAAAGTACAATTAGAGAATCATTGGCAAAAACTTTTTTCAAAGACAAAGAGGATTCTTCAAGAAGAGTTCAAGAAGCAGTTGATAAAGCAAATGATTTAGCAGTTGTGTTTGATGCATGCAAGAAACATTCTCTTACAGAACTGGAAAAAATTTCTTTAGAAGTTGGAAAGCCAATTAAAGCAATGTTAGCTCAAAAAGTTCTTACAATTGCAGATGGTTTCAAAGCGTTGGGAAAACCTTGCGCAATAGAATACAAATACGATGGATTTAGATTAATTATTCATAAGAAGGGAGATGAAATAAAATTTTTTACAAGAAGTCTAGAAAATGTAACAAAACAATTTCCAGAAGTTGTTGAATATATAAAAAAATATGTAATTGCAAAATCATTTATTTTAGATTCAGAGGCAGTAGGATTTGACAAAAAAACAAAAGAATATCAACCATTCCAAAGTATAAGTCAGAGGATAAGAAGAAAATATGATATTGACAAATTACAAAAAGAACTTCCTGTAGAAATAAATGTTTTTGATGTTCTTTATTATAATGGAAAATCACAATTAAACGAACCATTTGAAAAACGTGCAAAACTTCTTAGGAAAATAATAAAAAATCATCCTTATAAAATAATTGCTTCAAAACAAATAATTAGTGGAGACGAAAAAAAGGTAAAAGATTTCTACAAAAAAGCACTTAGGGATAATCAAGAAGGGGTTATGATGAAAAATCTTAAAGCTCCATATAAACCAGGTAGAAGAGTTGGAAATATGCTTAAAATAAAACCAGAAGAAAGAGATTTGGATTTGGTAATTGTAGGAGCAGAATATGGAAAGGGAAAACGTTCTGGGTGGATGTCAAGTTTTATTCTTGCATGCAAGGGAAAAAAGAAAGGAGAATATCTTGAGATTGGAAAAATGGGGACAGGCATTAAGGAAAAGTCGGAAATTGAAGGAACTTCTTTTGAAGAATTAACAAAAAAATTAACTCCTTTAATTATAAAGGAAAAAGGTAAAAAAGTAGATATTAAACCAAAAATAATTGTTTCAGTAACTTATCAAGAAATTCAACGTTCACCGAATTATAATTCAGGTTGGGCATTAAGATTCCCAAGATTTACAGCATTAAGACCAGACAAACCTCTTTCAGAAATTGCAGATTTAAAAGAAGTTGAAAATGATTTTAAAAAACA
>CAZEZA010000028.1:0-5984 GCA_964516415.1 Candidatus Woesearchaeota archaeon
TGGTTCTTGAATTTTATTGGACTATGAAGAATTCTGAAAGGATTTTAATTAAATAATTTGAAAGAAAATAGAAAAATGGATGTTCCAGAATATAAAAAGCCCTCTGAAGACTATTTAAAAAAAAAGAATTCAAAGTCCTTGGAAGATGATATTGAAAAATGTGAAATTATAAATGGAAATATCGTTATAACAGTAACAGTTAAAGGAGTTCCAAAGATTAAGACAATCATCCATCGCAATGATGCTTATAAAGAATTTTATTATTAAATTAGAATGAAATTAAAAAAAATTGGAAAATTGAACCGGTTAGGGTTGGCAGGAATAGGTTTGCTTTTCTTTTTGAATACTCAACCTAATTATAATTATAATTGGTATGAAATAGATGACAGCAAAATTTCTAAAGAAGTTGATACTGCCAAGGAAGTTGAAGATTGGATATGGGGGAGCAATAAAAATATACAATATGAAGAACATGATGGAAGATGTCTTTTTCCTCAGGAAACTCTTGATGAAGGGGTTGGGGATTGTAAGCAGAAAGCAGCATTAGCACTGGCGATTTTTTATAAGAGGTGTGGTAAAAAAGGAAGCTTACTTGTTGGAGAAGTGAAAACAAATGGTTCTGAAAAAAAACATCATATAGAGGTAGATTATTGTGGAGAAACATTCTATGATGAGTCCTGGTTTAAACCAATAGGAGAGGAATATAAATTTGATGATATGGTATATTTTCCATTTTTTTATAAGGGTGAGTCAAGATTAGCGAAGGATAAATAAAATCGGGCCATGTTTTCGACTATAGAAAACTATAAAAATACAAAAAATTAAAAAGAACTATGGAAAGAGGACTAAGACATTGTTGGGAAAATTGTATGTTTGCCTTAGTCTATACATTAATTAAACCAACATCAATCTAATTCAGAAATTTTTTATCTGAATTGAATTTGATTGTTGTTATTTCTTTTATAATTAATTCAGGTTAAGAATATTTTGTTTTAAGATTGTTTAGTTAAATAAAGTGGAAGCTAAAAATAAAATAATGGAAAAAGAAATGGTAGAAAAAGAGTTGAGTCTATTGATAGAGACTACTTTGAGATTAGAAGATGACTTGAACTCTTTTGTTAAAACAGATAGAGAATAGAAATTATAATGAAATACTTTAATGATATTTGTTAATATGCTTTTGCAATATAAACTATTTCCTTTGCATTTTTTCCACAGATTATACATTTGCCTGTAGGCTTTTCTTTTTTGTTTGCTAATATCCCTCTAACTTCTGAATTAATTTCTTTTTCAATAAATTCTGCACATTTTTCTCCTGATTTATCTATCGAACAAAAATTTACTCTAGCTATTTTCTTATTTTCAATAGCTTTTTTAATTTCTTGTTTTGTTTTGCAATTAATTATTTTATTTTTCATAAATTTATCTGCCTTACTTTTTAATCTATTATCAAAATCTTCACCTAATTTTTTAATTTTTGATAAATTTTTTATAGAAATAGTTTGTTTTTCTCTTGTGTCTCTTGTGAAAAGAGTTAATTTCTTTTCTTTAAATTCTTTTTCTCCAATTTCTAATCTAAAAGGAACTCCTTTTAATTCCCATTCATAATATTTTTCTCCAGGTCTTTTTTCACTTGAATCAATTTCTGTTTTTATTCCAAAAGATTTTATTTTTTCCTTTATTTTTTCTGATTCTTTTAAAATTTTATTTTTATTTTTTTTGTTGAATATTGGAATTATTATCACCTGAATTGGTGAAATACAAAAAGGCATTACTAATCCATTATTATCTCCATGAATTGAGATTACTGATGCGAGGATTCTTGAAATTGCAGGACCATAACAGGTTTGCCATACATATTGTTCTTTTCCTTTTTCATCTTTGAATTTAATATTAAAAGGTTTTGAGAAATGTTGGCCAAGTAAATGAGTAGATGGTTGTTGGATAACTTTTCCATCTGGCATTAATACATCTGAACCAATAGTATAAACTGCTCCAGCGAATTTGTCCCATTCTGGTCTTTTCATTGGCAAAAAAGGAACTCCAAATTTTTGATGCATTACTTCTTCTGTTGTTTTAATATCTTCTTGAACTTGTTGTTCTGCTTTTTTAAGTGTTTTAAATGCATCATGCGCTTCTATCCAATAAAATTCTCTTGCTCTAATTAAGGGTCTTGTAGCTTTTGTTTCATATCTAAAAACATTTGCTCTTTGGTAAATTTTTAATGGCAAATCCCGATGACTTCTAATCCATAGAGAATACATATGATAGAAAGCTGTTTCACTTGTAGGACGCAATGCGAGTTTATCTTCTCCTTTAACTTTTTCCAGCCAAAAAACTTCTGGAGTAAAACCTTTTATGTGGCTTGATTCTTTTTTGAAATTTTTTTCAGGAATTACTGTAGGAAAAAAAACTGGTTTATGGGATTTTTTTTGGAGAGCTTCTTCATATAATTTATACATATTTTCTATAGTCATTGCCCCCCAAGGTCTAATCACAACAAATCCTTTAACATTGTATCTTAAATCTGTGATTTGTGCTTTGTCAAGAATTTGACTATACCATTCACTAAAATTTTCTTCTTTTTTTACAGTTAGACCTTCTTGACTTTTTTTAACCATTTTTATTCTATCAAAATTTGATTTAAATTTATTTGTGAAATTGTGTTTATAGCCTCTTTTAGATAATTAGATTCTAATGCAAATCCAAGACCTTCACTTTCACTTATTTTAAAATTATTTATTCCTATTACCTTTCCTTGTTTATTTATTAAAGGGCCTCCAGAGTTCCCAGGATTTAAGGCTGCATCTGTTTGTATATAAGAATTTATTCCTGATGTTCCCATTTGATGAATATTAGAGACAATTCCCTCTGAAACAGAAAATTGTAATCCTAAAGGATTTCCAATTGCAATTACTTTTTCTCCTATTTGGACATTATTGGAATTTTCAAGTTTTAATGAATCATATCCTCCAGAAATTTTTAACAAAGCCACATCAAAAATTCCATCATATCCTATAAAATCTGCTATAATGGTTTTTTGTTCGTAAGTTATTGCTTTAATGTTAGAAGCTAAATTTCCGTATTTGTCTGCTAAAACATGTGCATTTGTTACAAGATATCCCTCATCTGAAATTATAAATCCAGTTCCCTGTCCAGAATCAGTTCTTATTGTTACAACAGATTTAATTGCATCTTCAATTATTCCCGAAAAGTCTTCTCCAGCAGATGCTTTTAATAAATTAAATTCGTCTTTGAGATCTTCTTGATGTTTCTCCATATTTGACTGAGTTTGAATTAAATTTTCAGCTAAAGTATTTATATTACTTTGAGTTTCTGTTTCCAAATCTGTTATTTTTTCACTTAAAGAATTATAGTTTAAATTTTGTCTTATAAAAATTATATACATAAAGACGCTACTGACTATTATGAATATTATTATTATTGAACTAAAACTTCCAAGGATAATTTTATGGTGTCTTTTTAATGCCATCTCTTTTTCTGAATTTATTAAATTCCTAACATATAAAAACTTAACTTTATTTGCTCTTTTATGGGCTTATAGTCTAATGGATAGGACGCTTGGCTTCGGACCAAGTAATAGGGGTTCGACTCCCTTTAAGCCCATTTTTAAGTTATACTTTATCATAATAATATATTTAAATTTAATTATTAATTCTTATTTATGAATTATCTTATTAAACGAAGAGATTTCATGAATTATTTAAAGGAAAGAGATGATTTATCTGCTGAGGAAAAAGCAGGAGAATTTGACGATTTTTGTTCTCTTGTTTTGTGTCCATATAAGGGGCATAAAATAGATTTAAGAGAAGTAAGAAGAAATCTTTGTAATATTGGATCCGGAGAATATAAATGTCCTAAATGTGATGAATGGATTTTGTGGGATATAAAATTACCTTGGTTTCAACAAGCCCCATACCCAATAAATTCTTTCATTATAAATCATAAGAAAGAATACCAATGCATAGTAAATCCAAAATTTGAAAATTCTAAATTTAATCCTAGTATAGAAAATATGTTAATATGGTATGATAAAAATTTAAATCCAATAAGGCCAAATACAATTCCTTTAAATTCAGGAGAAATAGCAGTACCATTAAACGAAAAAATTTATGTTGCTATAAGAAAATAATTTATTATTAAAAACATTTTTAACTTTCTTTTTCTTTCTTTTAATCATGAAAAAAACAGATTCTAAACCTGGAGATTATGTTGAAGTTCATTTAACTAAAAATATTTATGAAGGAGTTCTTTTAGAAAGTCCTAAATCAGAGATAGGAATTATTTTACTTAAGTTGGATTCTGGATATAATATTGGTTTTAATAAAAAGGATATTTTAGAAATTAAACTTTTGAAAAAGGCTAAAGATGTTGAAGAAAAATTAGAAATAAAAAAAGATTCATCTAAACTAAATATTGCAATGATTATTACTGGAGGGACAATTGCTTCGCGTTTAGATTCTAGAACAGGGGCGGTTAATCCCTTGAGCACTCCTGAAAGTTTATTTAAATTTTATCCTGCTCTTTTTAAAAAAGTTAATATCTTGAAAGTTGAAGTTCCTTTTATGAAAGCATCTGAAGATATGAATTTTAAGGACTGGCAAAAAATTGCAAGAGTTGCTGAAAAATTGTTGAATGATAATAATATTAAAGGTTTGATTATAACTCATGGAACTGACTTTTTGCATTACACTGCAGCTGCTTTATCTTTTTTCTTAAAAAATTTGAATAAACCGATTGTCTTAACTTATTCTCAAAGAAGTATTGATAGAGCTTCGAGCGACGCTAATTTAAATTTGCAATGTAGTGCCTTAGCAGCGATTTCAGATATTGCAGAAGTCATGCTTGTTGGACATTCTTCTACAAATGATGATTATTGTTATGCAATGCCCGGAACAAAAGTTAGAAAATTGCATACTTCAAGGAGAGATGGTTTTAAAGTTGTTAATGCTAAACCTTTTGCTAAAATTTTTCCTGATAGAATAGATAGAATTTCTGATTACAATATAAGAAAAGATAAAAATGGAAAAATTAAATTAGATTTGAAGTTTGAAGAGAAAGTAGCTTTAGTTAAAATTTATCCTGGGCAAGAGCCCGAGATTTTAGATTATTATCTTAAAAAAAAGTATAAAGGAATTGTTTTAGAGATGGGTGGTCTTGGGCATGTGCCAGCAAAAAGAAAAGGTTGGATAAAAAAGTTAAAAGAGATTCAAAGAAAAGGATTGGTTGTTTGTGCTGTTTCACAATGTATTTATGGGCGGGTTGATCCTTTTGTTTATAGTAATGGAAGGGAGATTTTGAAAACAGGAGTTATTTATTTACAAGATATGCTCGCTGAAACTGCTTTTGTTAAATTAGGTTGGGTTTTAGGACATAAACAATGGGCAAAAAATAAAGAGAAAGTAAAAGAGAAAATGTTAGAAAATATTGCTGGAGAATTAAATGATCGATTGGAAAAATAATTATTTCTTTTTAATTAAATGATTTTTTAATATACTTTTTATTTCTCTGATTTCTTTTTCTGCTTTTTTATTTATTCTATAATCAAATTCTGCTTTTAATCTATCTCTTTGTGCTGATCTGTTTTGGCTCATTAAAATAATTGGAGCTTGAACTGCAGCCAGACAAGAAAGGATAAGATTTAATAGAATGAATGGGTAAGGGTCCCATTGTTCAATCCACATTAATACATTTATAGAAATCCAAATTGCCAAAAAAATAAAAAAACCGAAAATAAAAAACCAACTACCTGCCCATTTTGTTATCCAATCTGCTGCTCTTTGTCCAAATGTTTTTGGGCGTCTAAAATTTATGTGCTCTAGTTTCTCAAAAACCTCTTCTTTTAATATTGCTTTTTCCCCTTTTTTATTCATATTAATATTTTGGAAAAGAGAATTATAAATTTATTGTTTAATAATTATTTTAAGTTATAACTATTTAGGGGTTACAAAAGGAAAGATTTA